>JADYXS010000118.1 GCA_021772155.1 Candidatus Obscuribacter sp. | reverse complement strand
GTGTTATTTCAAGCATACAGATACGCCATTGGAGATCCTCTTCGGTCCCAGTTTAGAGCGCCAGAGGTCTCATTGCAAAAAAGAGCTTAAGGACTACCCGGAACACAGTAGTCCTCGGGGTAGTTGGGCAGGGCATCAGTGATTGGCCACCAACTTGCCTTTGACGCCGTGTATGCATGGGAGCCAAGCGACGTCTGCAAGGGTTCATCGAGAAGCCCGGCACGAATGCGTACTACATCCGGCAAGCTGGATCTTTCGCTGAATATGGGCGATCCACAGTGCAGGCAAAACGCTCTTGCTTTTCCAGGCGAAGACTCGTAGCGCTTTATCATGTCCTGGCCTGAAATGAACTCGATTGCGTTACGATCAACCAGAATGTTAGTTGCAAAGGCCCCGCCCTGGGCCTTTCTGCATTGTGTGCAATGACAGACCTGAACTGCGGGCAGCTCAGATGTGATGCGAAACTTGATAGCACCGCACAAGCAGCTTCCGTGGTGCATGCGTGTTCCTTCTTTGGATTCTGCGAAATGTCAGGTCGCTCTGCGCTTAAGGTACGCCAACACCGACTCCCGGTCAGTAAACTTAGACGTTCCGAAATCCAGGTGCTCTCCCCGGAAACGATCTGCTCCATTCTTGGTTCGGTCATCTATCAGGTAATGACCAACAGCGCCAAGGTATGTCTCACTCCTGGTTCCCGATTTGCCGGATAACTTTCGAATTCTCAGTCCTGCGTGCCGTTTCGCCAAAGGCCAGTGGAATGACGACCCGAAGTTTATGTCATAGCACTGGGTCTCAATACTGTGTTCCGTCCTTATGCAAGAACTGCCATTTTCCGTCAGTGCCCGAGTCAGCCTTTAAATCATCATCGGGGTAGGTCGCGGAATCACCAGCGGTACGGTCGCCCACTTCAAGAAACAGCACATCTTCATTCGTCCGGTTTACGAGCTGATGTCCGTCTCCGGTACCGGCTCTAAAACCTGCGCATGTTCCGGGAGACAATGAAGTTTCGCCCTCATCCGTGACGAGTATCGGATGTCCGCCCAGGATGTATACGAATTCATCTTGCTTTGAATGAGCGTGACGCAGTGCAGAGAATGCTCCCGGAATGAGGCGCGTAAGGTTTACCCCGAAGTTCGATAAACCGAAGATATCTCCCAGCGACCTTTTTTCGCGGCCTGCCATACGTGATGCAAACGGCTCTGGATAGTTTGACGGTTTTGTTCGTGGTGCCACGTCCAAAGCAATGATCGCGGTTGGGAACTCTGTATTCGGCAATAGGGACTCCGGGTTATCGATGGGCGCTAACTGAGAATTGAGAGTGCGAGCGGCAAAATCGTGACCCTCCCGTCGACTGCCGGGTTAGCCTTGGAGTTTCGAGTAGGCATAGGCTACCGCGCCAACGATAAGACAGGCAAGAGCAATTACATCGGCAACGAATACTTGACCAACTTGGGCGTTGTAGTTTCCGACCGACCAAGCAAGCAGCAGGAAGGAAGTAACGCTCACGAAGCCAGCGATGAACGCGGCAGGCTGCAGAGAAGGCCAAAAGGCGGCAAAGACCAGGAATAGACCGAGTAGGCCGAAGAGCACTGCACGATGTCTCATGAGAATGAGAATGTTTGTCTCGTTGAAGGAGATGCCATAGAGCGTAGTAAGCCTTTCACTGCCAAGCACGCCAGATACTGGCAACAGATGAATGATGCCTACGACAACAAGCATTAGTGAGATTAAATGGCGCATTGGGGAGTTCTCCCTGGTGGGACAACGACCAAAGTCAGCGACTGCGGCCTGTTCAAAGCGCAACAGTAACACGCAAGAAGGTTGCTCGAATAGACGTGGCATCCTTGCGTGGGCTTTCGTTTTGGCGGTTGAACAAATCTTCCAATTCTTTCTGCAGGTCAGCGGCTCGGCAGTTCTTTTCTGCGGATTCGAAAGCATTCATGGTTGGCCCGTAGTATTTCCTGAATTCATCCAAGACCAATGAAGAAGCGCTGGGGAAGCTGAACGAAAACGTGTCTCGCGCGAAGGATATCTTTTCTGTCGGAACTCCCGCGTTGGAAAATCGCTCGATCATGTTGCTCTCAATCCCGAAAGTCATTGGGCTGACGAAGCCATCCGGCGGTGGCGGCGTGTAGGTTGAGCTGATCTTCAAAATTTTCTCCACCAACGTTGGCTCATTGGGAATCCAGTTGCCCATCACGATCCGACGTCCGAGCCGGGTCACGCGCACCTGCTCCTTGGCCACCTCTAACAGATTGGGCGCAAACATCGCTCCAAAGATGCTCACGACGAGGTCAAACGACTGGTCGGGCAACTTGTGCAGATTGGACGCATCGCCTTCCTGCAACGTGCAGTTGATCAGGCCATGCTCCCTGGCAGGCCTGTTCCCAATCTCAACCAGATTTCTCGCAAAATCGACGCCCAACACCTCTTCCACGACATTTCCTCGGCGATCTGATTGGTGGACCCGCAAGCGTCACACACCACCTTTACCACGAAGCCCTCCTCGACCGCGCTGATCGCCGGCCCGACCATGCATACATCCTTGGAGACGCCGGCCATCACAAAGTTTTTCCGGTGCGTTTTACGGCAAGCTTCGGCAAAGGCTGGGTCATCCCAAGCGTTGACTAGTCCTTGCCGCTTGATGCGAGCGGCGGATGCCTCGGGAAGAATCTCCTGCAACTCGGGCATCAGTGGTCCCTGGACATTGACATTTGTCTCTTGGCTTAAGGTCAGAGCCTCCGGCATCCCCGTACCTTTGGCGAACTTCGCCAGAATGATCACGTTCCGCTGAAGGAGCGGTAGTGGGGTGGTGCTAGCCCACGTATTCGTCCCGACCTAGTGGTCGATCAGGATCACTGCGGTGTCGGCGGTGCTTAACGTATTCACAGCTTTCTCCCTTGGGAAATCTGTTGACTGCGAATCCGAATTCGTTCGCAGCATGACATCTGCCGCAGCGGCGCGAAGCGTCCGCTCGCCTTGACTTGTTAACTGCCCCGATCATCCCGTTCTGCAAGCAGGAAATTTCTAAGCAGACGTTCGCTGCGCATAATGTAAAGAATTAACACTCGGCCTTGAGAGTGTCGATAGAAAATTCGGCATGGTCCAGATACAACCTCACGATAGCGGCGACCCTCTAGCTCTACGGGGAATTTTCCCGAAGCAGGGTGTTGCTCAAGACGTTCAACCGCAGAGAACACTTGCTGTACCAATAGACTCGCTGCGGTGGGATTTTCGAGGGCGATGTACTGTGCTATTTCGTTTAGGTCCGCTAGGGCTGGCTCCGTCCAGATTAAGTGAGCCATTTTTTCATTTTGCTTTTGGCTTTGGCGTGACTAAGAGTCTTGCCTTCCAGATCAGCAGATTCGCCCCGGGCGATGCCCTCCAAAATTTTCATTCTCCGCTTCAGTGACTCGAAGTCCTCGAAATCGACTAGATATGCGGAAGGCTTTCCATGTTCAGTAATGAGCACGGGCTCTTTAGATTCATGGAGTTCAGACAAGATTTTCGTTGCCTGGCGCTTAAGAGTTGTCACTAATTCGGTCTTCATAAGAGTGATACTATTCTATCACTCGATTTATGGCAAGGGGCAGTTAATGTCGAAGCTAGCCGGCGCGGAACAGTTTGCCAGTTGAGCGACCGGTTAGGCAGCACCTTGCGCGCGCTGGAACTATGGCAAGCCTTGAACAGCGACGAGCCTCGCTGAGCTGCAGGCGTCTCGAATGGGCTTGAGCTCCTGGTACGCGCTGCTGTTGTAGAAGGACTCGAAGGCCGCGACAGAAGGGAACTCGAAGAGGACGATTCTTCTTGGCTCCCAGTCTCCTTCGTAGACCTTGTGTGCTCCGCCCCTGGCAAGGTACTTGCCACCGGCAGCTTCAATGGCAGGTTTGACACCTTTCATGAAATCCTGGTACTGATTCAGGTCGCGGATCTCGACATCGAAGATCACGTATGCCGCCATGTTCGTTCTCATTGTGGGTGCGGTGGTGAGAGTGTGCTAAAGGATGTGGTCTTCTGACTTTGCTGTCCACCTCGCTCAGGCGAAATGGGACGAAGCTTCGGCGGCACGGAATGCAGTTTTGGTGCCGCCTAACGCCTCACTAACCGGCGCAGCTTTGCTGCGTCCGGCGCTGAAAGCGCGCAGTTGATTGACTTGTTTTGGATTTTATACCAGGATTAGGTAAATTTTGGTATACATGAGGTGCCACATGGCCAAAAATACTAGTATTAGCTTGGGTAGCCACTTTGATGACTTTATAAAGGGTCAGGTTACTGCCGGACGCTATGGCTCTGTAAGTGAAGTAATACGTGCTGGGCTGCGTAAGCTTGAAGACGAGGAGCGCAAACTCGAAACGCTGCGTGCACTGATAGAGGAAGGCAGGGCAAGCGGCACGGCTGAGTATAGCTACGATGGTCTTATGCAAGAGCTTGATGATGAGCTTGGTAAATGAGCTCATTTTTTGTTTCCAGAGCCGCGAGGGCTGACTTGAAAAATATTGCTGCTTATACTCAAAAAACTTGGGGAGCAGCTCAGCGTAGAGCCTATATTAAGGAATTGGATGTAGTGTTTCATTTTTTGGCAGAAAACCCTCTTTCTGGTGTTTTGTGTAATTACATAATGGACGGGTTAAAAAAGCATCACCACAAGCACCATACGGTTTTTTATGAAACCGTAGGCCGGTCAATTTCCATAATTCGTGTGCTACACAAAAGTATGGATGTGGAATTACAGCTCAAAAACCCATAACGCCGAGCTTGCGGCTGTCCAGCGCGTCCGGCAACCGAAGGGAGCGAACTGCCCGCCCTTGTTAAATTGCATGTTGAGAACCTCCGGATTTTCGCTTTTTACGACATGCTCCGCCGCTTGCTTGAAGATGGCGAGAATAGTGGAACAGCAGCCTACAACTTCGAAGCTTTGATGCATGAGCTTGATAAAGAAATTGGCTAGTGGGTTCATTTTCCCTCACACAGGCCGCTAAAGCCGATCTGAAGTCGATCGCTATCTACACGCACCGTCCATGGGGTAAAGCTCAACGTACCGTCTATGCAAAACAATTTGATGATGCGTTTCATATGCTTGCTAAAAATCGGGAGACTGGCGGCAACTGCGATTTTATTAAACCAGGCTATCGAAAGCTCCCCAATGGTAGCCATGTACTATTTTATCGCTCGCTTGGAGACAATGAGATTCAAACTGTTCGAATCCTTTACAAAAGAATGGATGTAGCGCGACAGTTGATAGGCACGTAACGCCTACCGCAGCAGCGGCGAAACTGCGCAGCGGTTTTGACGTCCGAGTGGCTTGACGTGTTAACTGCTGCTACCTTGCACCGGTCGGGGCCAACTCGTAATATTGTGGGCATCGGCGAAGCTTACCCAAATCAATGGGTTAGAACAATCTAGGCAGTTAACGTTCGAGCTAAGCGGGCGACAACGGCAGTACGCCAGGCCCGAGCTGGCGAAAATATACCGCGTACCGCCAGACCGGGCCTGGTGGCCTGCCGTTGGCGCTCCGCTTGAGCGAGGGGTTACGCAGCTGTGCCTCGCGCGAAACCATGAACGTTCAGAGCCAGCGCTGTACTGCTTCAGCTGTGTCAGTCGGCTTGGTGTTGAAGCACAGCTTGGCTTGAGGGGCGTGCGCGTGTACGACGTTTATCAACTTCT
>JADYXS010000014.1 GCA_021772155.1 Candidatus Obscuribacter sp. | reverse complement strand
GGGCAGGTCCGCGAACAACAGCCGCACAAGCCCCGGCGGCGAGATCCGCGCGAGCAGCGCCGGCAGCAGCAGATTCGACAAGGGCAGATTCGACAAGAGCAAATTCGACAAGAGCAAATTCGACAAGAGCAGATTCGACAAGAGCAACTGCGGAACGGGCAAGACCGTCACCGTATTTCTCCAGACCCGCGGGAATACCTGCGCCAAGAACAGATCAAGCAACAGCAGCGGCTGGAGCAACAGCGGCAAGAGCAGATTCGACAAGAACAACAGAAGAATCAGCATCGGGTTGATCCGCGAGATCAGCAGCACCAAGCGCATCGCCAACTCGAACAGCAGCGCCTACAAGAGCAGCAGCGTCAGCAGCAGCGCCAGCAAGAGCAGCAACGTCAGCAAGAGCAGCAGCGTCAGCAAGAGCAGCAGCGTCAGCAAGAGCAGCAGCGTCAGCAGGAGCAGCGCCGCCAGCAAGAGCAGCAGCAGCGGCAAGACAAGGAACGTCAGGACAGGGACCGTCAAGACAAGGAACGTCAGGACAGGGAACGTCAAAAACGTTGACCTGTATGCGATGTGCTGAACGTCAATTTAACCGCCGCTGGTGCTAACAGTAGAGAAAGTTGGTGCAGTCCGCTCGACTGTATGCAGCGCAAAAGAGGGTGTGACCTTATGTCGCTTCACCCTCTTCGGCTTATATTGTCCCTGTCAATCCCAGTCTATTTCTGCTTACTCAATATCCTATTGAGTAAGCGACCTTTCACGTCGGAGTTCGTCTGCGTTCTGGTGCTTCCAGCAATGGATACATTCTGTCCTTGATAAGTGGCAATTTGTGCGGGCTCCCACTCTTTGACATATCCAGGCCTGCTGGGACGATTCAGTGTCTGCGCGGACTTTGACACCATTGACGGTTGCAACTCGATACGGGAGTGGATTCCGGTGGATGAACCGTTTTGCAGGTTTCTGGATAACAAGTTCGCCTGAACTGGAATGTTTGAACCGAATCCTACCGGCTGCAAGTGGCTGAGATCGCCGAGCATCGGGTTGGAGGGACCAACTCCGCCGTTTGAGGCAGGGACGACGTAGATGCCTTCTGCGACCTCGACTGCGTTAGCAGGAATTGAAGCTAACGTTTTGCGTTTTGCTGTAGGCATTGGTATCACAATTGGTTCTGAAACTACAGGCGATCGTGGGTATGTCACGATCGGCGTTGGATCGATAACTTGAACTCGCACCCGGTCTTTATGAAACATCGTTGGTTGGAGGTGTTTTGTGTACACCATGCCTTTGTCTTCGGCGTAGCCTTGGGCGTACGCCGGGGCGGTGATTAGTAAAAGAGCGACCAAAGTAGACCGATATATGTGCATTGCAGTTCCTCCTGCCTTTTCACATTGTCGGTGCGTGTGACTTGGCAAGCTACAGGTTTTACCCTAGGTGCTACCTAGGTCATTCCGCAGGAAGTGGCGTATAAGTTGTAATTCCCGTCGCGTCATCACGAGTGATGACGACTGCCACTTCATAGACTCTTTTCAACGTTTCTCTTGTCAATACGCTGGACGGGGGACCGCTGGCCGCAATATCGCTTGGTCCTTGTTCGGAGTTCTGCAGTAAAACGACTTTATCTGCAATTCGATCAATCAGGTTCAAATCATGCAAGACCAAAAGGACGCCAAGCCGTTGGTCGCGTAAGCTGGATAACAACTGCAGGAGCTGCATTTGATGCTTGAAGTCGAGGTGTGCAGTCGGTTCGTCCAACAGTAATAGAGGCGTTTGTTGAGCCAACGCCATGGCGATCATCACGCGCTGTCTTTCTCCGCCGGATAGTTCACTGACCAATCGTTTTCGAAGCGATAGAGTTTCAGTTTGAGTCATTGCTAGTTCTGCCGCCGAACTGTCGGAACCCAAGACTTCCCAGGACCACCAGTCTTTATGCGGGCTTCGCCCTAGAAGGACGAGATCTTCCACTAGCATTGCCTTCGGCGCTTCGATAATCTGTGGTACATATGCAAGTTGCTGCGCGAAAACTCGCTGGGGCATCGTGAAAGCGTCGGCACCAGATATGGTGACTTTGCCAGCGAGGGCGGGCGTGTGGCGGGCAATAGTCTTTATCGCAGTTGATTTGCCAGCTCCGTTGGGTCCGGCAATAACGACTATCTCACCGGGAGCGACGCGCAGTTCCGCAAGAGTTGCCACCGTATGCTTGGACCAGCCGACTTTGAGATCAGTTGCCACCAATAATGCTTCGCTCATATGGCTTCATCCTTATGCTGGAGAATCAACCAGAGGAAGAATGGCGCGCCAACTAATGCCAGCAAAGTGCCGAGTGGCAGCTCTGTTCCTGGCAGTATCGTGCGCGCAGCAAGATCGCTTACCAAGACCAGCACTGCACCAATTCCGGTGGCGGCCACAATGTGGATGCGTTCGTCGGTGCCGAAAGCGGTTCTAGCTATGTACGGCGCAACTAGTCCTACGAAGCCGACCAAGCCGCTTAGCGATACAGCTGATCCACAGAGAACGACAGCGGCAAGAAGAATCGACCATTGTGCGACAGGCACATTCAGCCCCAGCGATGCGGCCGAAGCGGAACCAAGGGAAAGGAGCCGCATGGGCTTGCTCAAGACCAGGGCACAAATGAATCCGGCAGCGACGTAGTAGCTGAGCGGTTGAACTTCTGCCCAGCCTTTACCGCTAACACTGCCCGTAAGCCAGTAAAACAGACCTTGAACGCGCCCGACGCTGGCTAGGTTAGTCATTATCAAAGTTATTATGCTGCTGCAGATTGCCGAGATTGCCACGCCACCTAGAAGCAGTCTGGTCACAGATAGTCCGGATGCTGTTCGCGACATAATTGCGACGATCAAGCTGGCGGACAGTCCACCTGCAAGAGCAGCAAATGGGAGCATGAAGAACGGCACGTTTGTCGCAAGAGCTATGGCCACTGCCAAAGCTGCACCGCTCGACACTCCCGTGAGATATGGATCTGCCAGATAGTTTCGACAGAGGGATTGCAGGAGGTAACCGCTGAGCGACAGAGCCGCACCGACAACTGCCGCCGCTGCTGCCCGCGGCAGGCGAATCTGCCAGAGCATACTGCTTGTGGGATCGGCGATTAGCTCACTCTCACTGTATTCGCAAAGTGCGTGCCAAACTTGGCTCGGAGAAAGTTGTATCTCCCCCAGGCACAGGTTCAAGGCAATACTTGCGATCAGAAGAACTAGTAAGAGAAGCAGGCGCAAAACCAATTCGTGTCACCGATGAACGCGCAGTTACCATGTTACGCACCGTTGATTTTCGCGCGTCGGTGAGGAATTGGCAAGCATCACCGTGCTAACATACCTGTTCTTGGCATGCAACGAGTGAGCTGTAGATGATCTATCTCGACAACAGCGCAACAACAGCCGTTCGTGACGAAGTGCGGGAAGCAATGGTCCCGTATCTCGGCGAGCATGGCGGAAATCCTTCATCGATACACAAATCGGGTAGAACCGCCCGGAAGGCTGTGGAGCGAGCACGTGAGCAAGTTGCTTTGCTTCTCAACTGTGATCCGGCGGAAGTGTTTTTTGCTCCCTGTGCTACATACAGCAACAACGTTGCTATCATCGGACGCGCCAGATTTGCCGAAGCCAACGGACACGGCAAGCATTTGATCACATCGCAAATTGAGCATCCGTCATGCTTGGGACCAGCAAAGTACCTGGAAGCCAATGGTTGGGATGTAACTTATCTTCCTGTCGATCGGGATGGATTGGTTGATGTTGCTCAATTGACCAAGGACTTGCGAAAGGAAACTAGCATCATTTCATTGATGTGGGCCAATAACGAGATTGGCAGCTTGTTTCCGATTGCAGATCTGTCCGCTGTTGCTCGCGAGCGCAATATCTACTTTCACACCGATGCCGTTCAAGCGCCGGGCAAGCTGCGTATCGACGTCAAAGAACTCGGGGTAGATGCGCTTTCATTGTCCGGCCACAAATTTTATGCGCCGAAGGGTATCGGAGTCCTCTTCAAGCGATCCGATGTGCAAGTGCAACCAATCGTTTGGGGCGGCGGGCAAGAGATGTCACTGTTCCCGGGAACTGAAAGCGTTCCGAATATCGTAGGCGTCGGCGAAGCAGCTGCACTTGCCCATGCGGAATTGGCTGTCGTTCAATTGCGATTGCGCGCGATGCAAAATATCTTGTTGAGCGCGGCTACGTCAATGGAAGGTGCTCGTATTACCGGTCCGCGGGACATCGAGAAGCGACTCCCTGGTCATGTGAGCATGGTGGTCACCGGAATAGACGGTGAAGCTGCAGTGCTGCAGGCCGATCTCAAAGGACTGGCTATCTCCAGTGCCGCTGCCTGTCACAAGGGAATTATGCAGCCATCGCATGTGGTATCAGCATTGGGTGTTGATGACACATTGGGAATGGGCTCGTTGCGGATCTCTGCAGGTCGATTCAACAGTGACGACGATTGCAACAGTGCTATAAGAACAATTGAGACCATAATCAAAACATTGCGGGCGCAACAAACCAAAGCCAAGGTCTGAGCCGTGTGTGGAAGATACAGCCTGACCAGAAGAGAAGCCGAGTTGGTTGAAAGATTCGGCATTGAACAACTTTTGATGGATCGCGCTGAGCTTAGGCCCCGTTATAATATCGCTCCGACTCAGATGGTGCCTGTTGTAGTCTCAAAAGACGGACAACGTGTTCTTGCGGAGATGAAGTGGGGACTGATACCATTTTGGGCCAAGGACAAGAAGATAAAACCGGTGATTAATGCACGGTCTGAGTCAATTGCCGAGAAGCCATTTTTTAAGCAGGCGGCCAGCAAGCGGCGGTGCCTGATTCCCGCCGATGGATTTTATGAGTGGAAGAAAGCGAACAAGGAAAAAGTGCCGCTATTCATTCACATGGCAGACCGTGGCTTGTTCGGCTTTGCCGGGCTCTGGGATGAGTGGAGAGGACCGGAAGGAGAAGTGGTGCGAACCTGCACCATCATCACGACCGAAGCAAATACCACCATGTCCCCCGTTCACGACCGCATGCCGGTTATTGTGCGTCCTGAACACGAAAGACTGTGGCTTGACCCGGAAATAGAGGACATTGAGAAGTTGCGCGATGTTCTAATTCGTCTGGATAACGATGCGCTGAAAATGTATCAGGTGTCCAGTGAAGTCAACTCACCGGCTAAAGACAGTCCTGAAATGCTTGATCCTGTCCCGGTTCAAGCCAGCCTTCTGGATTTGCTAGGATAGAGTTAAATCCTATTATGAACATGAAACATTCAGCTTGAACAATATAGATTACAGTCAATTGATTTGACGAAATTTAAAGGTTTGCATGAACTTATGAATGCCGCTCCTCTCAAATTAAAACAATACAAAAATATAGTTGTTCTAACGGGCGCGGGTATCTCCGTCGCTTCTGGATTGCCGACGTACAGGGGCATTGGCGGTCTCTGGGAAGACGGCGATACTGCGCGACTATCAACTGTCGATATTATTGAGAGCGATCCCCAGGCAGCGTGGCGATTTTGGGGTTCACTTAGGACAAAGGCTGATTGTGCTCAACCGAACCGGGCACATGAGACCCTCGCTAATTGCCAGAAATATCTCGAACCGGGGCAATCTCTTACTGTAATAACGCAGAATATCGATGGTCTACATCAGCGTGCTGGAAGCAACGATGTTATCGAACTTCATGGGTCGCTCTTCGTAACAAGGTGCAGCAGTGCACCGTGCAGTCTGAAGCCGTACGCTGATAAAGAACCTCATGAAGGGGCTTTGCCAAGGTGCTCAATCTGCCATGGTCTTTTGCGTCCAGACATTGTGTTCTTTGGCGAGCCAATTCCAGCCAAGGCGGACTGGTTGGCAAAGCGTGCGTTAAGGGCTTGCGATCTGTTTTTGGCAGTCGGCACTTCGGGCACGGTCTCTCCAGCTTGTGATTTTGTTCGCTCCGCCCAATACGTTGGGGCGCGAACTATCTTGGCGAATTTGGAACCGATGGTCTCACCCAATTCAGTTTTTGATCAGGAGGTGCTTGGTCCAGCTGAAGAGGTATTGCCAATACTATTTGCAACTATGCAATAGCACACGCTTTTGCGTGCCCTGGGTGTTCTTCAACCGTTGACGAGCCGGATTCCATCCTCCCCTGCTGCGCGGACAGTTTTCCACTATAATGTGAGGCCCAGCTAGGAATGCAACCGTGATCAGTCGGCAATTTTTGTCATTCGTCTGTGTCCTAGGTCTTAGCAGCTGCTCTGGGTTGCCGGCCGTTGCACAGGATAAGAGTGATTCATACGATACTCCCGTCGCCGATAAATGGGCGCTAATTGTTGGTGTAAGCAAATTCAAGAATGAACGTCTAAATTTGCAATGGGCGGCAAAGGATGCTGAAGATTTCTACAAGTATTTGATCACAAAGGGTCAGTTTGCTGCTGATCACGTGAAGTTGCTCACTAACGAACGTGCAACTGAAAAGGAAATTGTCTCAGAGCTGGGCGGCAAGTGGCTGCCGCACGTAGCGGCTCCTGATGATCTGGTGGTGATTTTCATATCAAGTCACGGTAGTCCCGCTTACATGGATACAGCCGGCGTCAACTACATTCTGGCCCATGATTCAGATCCAGAGGACCTATACTCGACGGCACTTGAAATGCAGGATCTTGTCGAAGTCATTTCAAAGCGGATTCATGCAAGTCGGGTCATTGTGATTGTTGATGCCTGTCACAGTGGTGCCCTGGAAGTTGGTGGCAAGGGATTATCGCGCAGCAATTTTGACGTAAATCATTTGGCTCTCGGAAAAGGGCGTGTGATCTTGTCTTCGAGCCTGCCTGAGGAAGTATCTTGGGAGCTTAAGGGCCAGCCTAACAGCATATTTACGCGACTATTGATCGATACGCTGAGCGATTCGAAAGCGAATCGGAACTTGTTTGATGACTTCAAGACGCTTAAGGACTCTGTGCAGCGAACAGCTTTAAAAGAACGTGGAGTGCTACAAACGCCTGTATTGAAAAGCACATGGTTGGGAGCGCCGCCGATTCTAGCTGTCACACCGAGCAAGCTGCCACCAGTATTACAGGTCGTACCGGTTACTACGACTATTGCTTCTGCGACAATCCCGCAAGCAGCCACTCTTCCAGTTGAAGTGGTTGCGCCAGAGACCCTAAAGCAGCTTCCTTCTAGTATTGCAATTGTGCCGTTTAATGGACCGTTAGCAACGAAAATTCAGGCGCTCCCTCCTGGCTCGAAAGTACTTTGGGGAAAAGTAAGTTCGCCCGCTGAGCTGAGTGGATTGGCACCACGGCTTTCTGAGAGCCTGTTCTATAACCTTCGCTCGCAATTTCACGATCGAGCACTGGGCCCACGTTTGACCAATATGTCCTTGTCGGGCTTAACCGGTGTCAGCGCAACGGATAAAGTTGACACGCGTAACTGGACACCCGCCGAGTGGGTTAAGCTCGGGCAATCACTGCAAGCGCGGTATTTGATTAGTGGCACGGTTGACGAAGCGGACTGGTCGACTTCATTCTTGGCCAATAAGTACACGGCCTTTGTTTCTGCAAAAGTGGTATCGGGTGATACCGGTCAAGTGTTGGCATCAGTCAATCGAGTGAAAGTGCACAAAGCGCCCACGCATGGCGATCTCCTGGGCGGGCGAAAGTACTTTGAAAATACGGTTATGCCCGATTCGGCCCGCGCAATAGTGAAGCAACTCATGTCTACGCTCAAAGATGATAAAGCGCGCTAGTACCGATGAATTTAGAACCGATACTCCGCCGGGTCCATGCCCTCAATTTCCACGCGAATTTCGTCCTCGGAAAGAGTCACGATCGCGAAGGATTCGCTTGCATCTTTTCTGTCCGAAATGTTCTCTACCAATGATTGTAACGTCACGTAGCCAATTCCGTCGTGTACTTGTAGGTTGTTCCGATGAACGTGCCCGCTGAAGACCGCGCGCACTTTGCCGGAACGAGCAAGAGTCTCGCGAATTTTCACCCGTTCCTCCACAAAGCATTGGTCCGGATGTTCTTCGAACCGGAAACTACCGGTCAGATCCTGGTCATCAATCGGGTGATGAATGAAAACTATCGTGGGCTTGCTTGTCTCAGTCAGATCCTCTTCGAGCCACTTTCTCTGCGGTTCATCCACGTGAATTTCCGTGTGATTTTTCGTCGTTGCGAAGAGCACCACGAAGTGAAATGCCCCCGCGTCGAAGGAGTAATGCAATTTTGGATAGCCCAACATCGAACGGATCTGCTTCAGGTCGAGGTTGACTTGTTCACAACTGCCAACGAGGTGGTAAACCGGCATGGTCAGCCGCTTGAAAGCATCAACAGCAGTTTGATAATTCTCCTCATCAGTCTCTTCATCCTCGTCCTCAATTAGGTTGCCGAGCTGGACAACGAAATCCGGTCGAATTTCGTTGTTCATGCGCGTCACCAGATATCTGACTAGCGAAAGGGCTCGCGAGGACAGCGTCTTAAGCTCCCCCTCGTAAGGTTTGTCGGTGCCGAAGTGTATGTCGGTGATCAGGGCAATCTTGAATGGCTTTGGTGGCATTTCTGAGTGAGCCTTGGTTTGGAATGTCTAGGTGAGTCCAGATGGCGTGCCCCTACAGGCGCAAACCATCTCTTACGTCAAGCAGCACTGCCGACGGTAAAGGCCGCCCCTCTATGAATGCATACCGCTATTATCCAACATTGGTTCGTGGCCTAGTCCAGCCATTCCAGAAGTGAAGACCCAAGTGGCTGGGTGCCCATGCGGAAACCTGGCTTGATGTCTGGCATATCGATGAGGCTCGGCAGGTAGGTGATCTCACCAAACGGACTGCCTATTTTTGTGACAGGCACATCGGCTTGGTTCGGTATATCCGCAAAGCGAACCGTACCGTTGAGGGCCGAACCATCGAGCAGTCCAATCTCCTGTGCCCACATACACATTCGGGTCAGAGATACCCGAACCTGGTAGCTTCCGCCTTCGGTGGCCCTGCGATGCAGTGCGGCCGCGACGCCAGCTGCGCCACAATACGCTGCTAGGTAGTCGGCAAAAATCACCTGCAACGGCATAATTGGCGCGTCAACCGCTCCTTCTTCGTCGCAGTAGCCCGACACGGCCACTGCAAGCATGTCGAATCCGCGGAAATTCGCCCATTCTCCTTCAAAGTCGAAGCAGCGCAGTTCATGGGCGATGATACCCGGCCTGCTCGTGGCCAGTCGACGCGGTGAAATGCCCCTCTGGTCGAGATTCAGATATGAGCATGTAAACACATCGGCGGATTGAAGAAGCTCGAAGAAGCGACGCATATCGGATTCCACGTCGAAATCGCAATAGGCAGCACGCTTTCCGAGGTCAGTTTCTAGTCGCCAGTTCATGTGATCCGGGTAGTTTGGCTTTGAAAGATGCAAGACATCCGCGCCGAACTCAGCGAGCGTACGTCCGGTGATCGGTCCACCGATTACGTGAGTGCAGTCGAGCACGCGAATGCCGCTTAATGGTTTATCCAACCCGTTCGGAAGGGGGATGGGATCGCTTTCACCAATTTTTTCAATCTCGATTACTGGCTTGGCAGCGAGGCGACGCCCAACCGGATGGGCGCGCCACTCCGCGGCACTTCGGATCATACCAATTGCACCGGCCTCGTCTCGAATGGCAAGTTCCAGGGCCTCGCCATCCCACTGCATGATCGCAGCCTCGACAGCGCGCTGCGTGGGAGCGCACTTAAGGACTTTGAACATTGCATCGCGTAGCCGGGGATAGAAAATCTCGATCTTCACGAAACGTCCGTCACGTGTCGGATAAAACTCGCCGCTCAGCGGACTATCCACGCCGACGCCGGAACCATAATCGGTGAAAGGTATCTGCCGGCCATTCTGGCGCATGAAGGCGATGCCATGGTGTTGGTGCACGGCGTTCTTCACTTTGATCGTGACGCTCTGAGGCTTGCCACCACGAAGTTCCCAAAGATCGCTGAGCGCGATTCCCAGCGCTGCCTGAGCCGCAGCCATGAGTTCACCAAAACGGTGGCGCGAGGCCAGAATTGGATCCTTTCCCTGGATCGTGACAGCGCCTTTGTGATCCGCCTCCCGCTTGCCAATAGCAGCAAGAATCATGTCCAGAGCTTGCTGGGAGGTCGGTGTATCGACAGTAGCCATTATTGAGATCCTTCTGAGCTGAGTGCGATTTTGAGAGCGATTAATTATGCGGTCATTATAAAGTATTGCTTTGGTTGATTGACGAAGTTTCGGTTTTAGCCTTTGCTTGACGCTAATTAGCTAATTTGCTAAAGTGTTAAATATGAAAGACCCAACGATTATTTTCCGAGCCCTCGCCGACCCAACCCGCAGGCAAATTCTCACTGCATTAAAAGAGAATGATATGCGTGCAGGAGAGATTGTAGAGATGTTCACCATGTCCGCACCTTCGGTGTCCAGGCATCTGAGCATTCTTAAAGCAGCAGAGCTAGTGAGCGAGCGCCGTGACGGCAATTCAATAATCTACAGCCTGAATGCTGAGCACCTGGCAATTTGCCTCAGTGACTTCATAAGTGCGGTTTGCCCGATGGAGATTATCGAACGGCCGGACAAGAGGAAAAAGCGATGAAGATTGCAATTACTGGTGGCACGGGGTTTGTTGGTGCTCATCTTGCTAAGTCCTTGACAGGCAAGGGACACGACGTGGTCTTGATTGCGCGCGGACTCGACAAACGCAACGAAACTGTTCTCCACATCGAGCGAACCGAGTTCAAGGCTATTGGGACATCCGATGAGGAGAAGCTCGCTGATGCATTTAGCGGTTGTGATGTGGTGGCACATTGCGCAGGCATTAACCGGGAGCTAACTCCGGGCGATTATGACCGCATACATGTTCAAGGGACACAAAATGTAGTCAATGCAGCCAAAAAAGCTGGTGTCAAAAAGATAGTGATTGTTAGCTTCTATCGCGCTCGCCCCGATTGCGGATCGCTCTATCACGAGTCAAAATACGCGGCCGAGGATGTCGTGCGCAATTCCGGTCTCGACTACACCGTTTTGAAAGCAGGGATGATCTACGGAAAGGGTGATCATATGCTGGATCATCTCAGTCACGTCTTCCACACTCTTCCTCTTTTTGCCATGGTCGGCTTCACGCCCCGGCATGCTGCACCACTAGCAATCGAGGACTTTGTCAAAGTTATGGAGGCCGCACTGATTGAAGGGCGACTTTCTAGGCAAACGATAGGGGTTGTCGGGCCTGAAAGGATGACGCTAGAGGAAGCTGTAAGGCGCGTGGCCAAGGTCGTCGGCAAGGTGCCAGTTATCTTTCCTATGCCAGTGTTCTTTCACTATGGTCTGGCTAAGGTGTTGGAAGGTACCATGACGATACCGCTGGTGGCAACTGCGCAGGTCCGCATTTTGACAGAAAGCTTTGACGAACCCTACGAATGCCATCAATCACTGCCAGAAGATTTGCAGCCGGTCATCAAATTTACTGATGAACAGATTTCAAAAGGTCTGCCTGCACCTGGTCCTTTTGGATTGCACGACCTGAAGTGCCGGGGCGGACGCATATGATTTTACTAGGCAGACCTTCTGACCGCACGGTAGAAGAGTTTTTGTCGACTCAACTTAACCAGGGATTTTCTTACAGCGAAGTTGGAATGACCAACACCGCCGGCCCAGCTCCTGCCGGTTACACGCTCGATCACAACAGAATCCGGCTTGGTGAAGGACCTGACGTTTTTGATCAGGCTGTTGAGGCATTGAGAGCTTGGCAGCATTTCAATCTCGGATGGTTAAGTGTTTGCAGTACCGAAGTTCCCATAGAACCCGGATCGCTTGTCGGCTTACTCACTTCTTTCACCGCAGTCTCCTTACTCTTTGCTTGCCGCATTGTCTACGTGGTGCGCGACGAGGGACTCGTGCACAAGTATGGATTTGCGTATGGCACCCTACCTGGACACCCGGAATGTGGCGAAGAGCGGTTTACTCTGGAGCGAAATGTTTCGGATAACAACGTCTGGTACGACATTTTGGCCTTGTCTTATCCGGCCAGTCTTCCGGTTACAGTGGCTTACCCCGTCACCCGTTTTGTCCAACGACGATTTGTTGAAGATTCCCAGCTAGCCATGCAGAAGGCCATAGCTAACCAGCGCTGATTGCTGAATATTTCGCTCGGAGGATCGGAGGCGACCTCCCGGGTGTGCTGCCGCTATCCGGTGGGTTTTTCTTGGATGCGTTTGATCTGCGCTTCGTAGAATTCGGCACTGTTGCGTTGATTGTGTTGGCGCAGGAATTTGGCCAGATTTTGCAAACTGCGCAGCAGCTTCGGGCTGTCGGCGCCCCAGAGAGATTCCCGAATTTCAATGGCTTTGCGGTAGCATTCTTCTGCTTGTAGGTATTTGCGTTCAGTGTCGTAGAGAATTGCAAGGCACGCATAGACCTCGGCTGTTTTCGAGCTCTTTTCGCCAAATACCTTCATCCGAATGTCGAGCGCGTTGTTGAACATCAATTCTGCGTTAGCATCTTTGCGTAGGTTGAAGTTGAGTGTGCCTAACGCACACATCGTATCTGACACCAGCGGATGTCCGGTTCCGAGATAGCGCTGTCGAATGCCTAGCGCCCTATTGTACAAACCGTTGGCGACCTGATACTTCCCTTGACGCTCGCGCACCATCCCGAGATTGTGAACAATGCTTGCTACTTCCGGATTGTCTTCCCCGAGTGCCTTTTCTACGATCGACTGTGCTTTGAGGAGTATGTCCGCAGCTTTGTCGAAATCGCCGCGCTTGCATTCTATCTCTGCAAGTCCTTGCAAGCTCATGCCAATCTCGTGGTGGGCCGGCCCGAGTTCTCGCTGGCGAATTGCTAGCGCCTCTTTTCCTGATGCGGCGGCCTGACTGTACTCGCCCTTGGCGCATTGGATTCGAGAAAGGTTCGCTAGGGCATCGGCAACAAAGTTATCATTTTGGCCGAGGGCGCGTGCGGTAGTTAGTGCTTCGCGACAGGCTTTCTCGGCTTCTTCAAGTTTGTCTTCATCGTAGTAGAGCTTCGTGAGGCCATTCAGCGTTCGGATTATGCTGGTATCGTTCTTGTTGAAAGTCCGGGCCTGTACGAGAGATTTTTTCAGAAACCTTTCAGCGTCGTCGTAACGTCCTTCTGCTAGAGCTGACTCTCCTTGCGCGATCGCGTTACGCCAAACCACATCTCGGGCAATTGGTATCGGCAGCTTTATTTCTGCTTCTTTTTGCCCAACGTCCGTAACTAAGCCCCAAATCCCGACCGTCGCCACAGTGATGGCCGCTAGTCCAGCGCAGATGAAAGGAAGGTTGTGAAGCTTGAATCGTGCTGGAGGCACCGGTGGTGGTGCAATATCTTCGGGACGAATTGTCCGGCTAGTTGCTGATGATGGGAACAAATCATTCTTTCTGTTCGCCGCGATCAAGTCTTGTTCCAAGTGCTCCATGCGCTGATACCGCATGCGAGGATCTTTCGCCAACGCTCGCGTGATAATTAGCTGCAACCGTTCGGGAAAGAAAAGGTCTGGTCTAACTAGCTCAATTGGCGTGGCGGTGGCAGTTATCTGCAACCGAATGGTGTCCATCAGGCTCTCACCGATAAACGGTGGATTGCCTGTGATTGAGTGATACATCACACAACCGAGTGAGTAAATGTCCGCGCGCCCGTCCAAATCCTTGCCCTGCGATTGCTCTGGGCTCATGTACAAAGGGGTTCCGACCACTTCGCCAGTGCCAGTAAGCCCCAGCGTTTGTTGAGCGTTGTCTCCGCTGCCAATTCCAGAATTTTGGATCTTCGCGATGCCAAAATCGACAATCTTAACCACATCCTTCTCGTCTTCGGTGTCGATGAGGAGGATGTTGCTCGGCTTGATGTCTCTGTGAATGACTCCTTCGCTATGTGCGTAGGCCAGCGCATTTGCAGCTTGGGTGAATAGCCTTGTCATTCTGTTGACTGATAATCTTTCTTCGGCTTCGAGAACTTCAGCTAAACTTTTGCCTTCCAGATAATCCATGATCAAGTACGGGACACCTTGATCGGTAACACCGAAATCCAAGATGCCAACGATGTTTGGATGGCTCAGCGACCCTGCTGTCTTAATCTCTTGTTGAAACCGTTTCGCTTGATTGGGATCTGATACCAGATGCGATTTGAGCAACTTGATCGCCACCAGTTGGTCGAGCGGCTCATAGGTGCCTTTGTAGACGACGCTCATCGAGCCGCGTCCGAGCAAGGATAGAATCCGATAGCGGCGTGGCAGAATCATGCCGACCAGCGGATCAGCCATAGTGCTCATCAGCTCGCCGCCGTCCATTGGACAATAGCGAGTTCCCTCAGCATAGCTCTTGCCACACTGAGTACAGATCTCTGTCAATTGGCTATCTTTGGTGTCCTGAGTGCTCACGAGCCCTTGTTGGTAAGGTATAGCTTTAATCTCCCTATTTATTCCCAGAATCGAGAATTGCCAACGGGGACCGGATCTGCCATTGGCAAGCTGCCGATTGTCAACAATAGTGCTTTGTGTATCAGTCGCTTCGTGAAATCGATGAGAATGCCGATACTGGCTTGCTTGGATCAGGATTTCCCATCCAGGCGAGTTCCTATCTCGACCCGGAGCTAGTGAATCTCTTGTCGCGGGCAATCGCTTGTGTCTGCTCAGCCGCCAGGGCGGATTTGCCCTGGCGCTTGTACACATCCGCAAGGGCTATATGTGCAAGTGCATGAGGAATGCCTTGCAGCGCGTTGTTTCCCTGGTCGTATTCAAGGCACGCTGTAAGCGCTTCTTCTGCGGATTGTAATTGATTTCGAGCAGCGTCAACACTTCCTTTCGATAGCAGGTACATTGTCGAATTCTTGTCTGCAGCTGTGTTTGCAAGGGTGTTTTCGGCTTCTTCCATTCTATTTGCTTTGACTAGCGCTGATGCTTTCAAGGCAAGCACGTCTAAGTTAGCCGGCTCTAGCTCGGAAAGTCTCGTTGTGTCGTCGATGCAAGCGGGGAAATTATTTTGGCAGTAATGCGCAATTGCACTGGTCATCAGTGGTGCGACTGACTTTGGATGTGCAGATATTGCCAGACTCGCCGCTTTGGCCGCTTCGTCGAAACCGCCAACCAATAGCGATTCCCTTGCCAGATCTTCAGCGAATTCAGGACTGGTGTTCTCGGCAGCCAGCAGTCTTTTGATCTCAGTGCGCGCCTCTGCGAACCTCTTGGTGTTCTTCAGATTCAGCAGTGTGCCCATTTTTTGAGCCTTGGAGCTGGGATCTAGATCAGCTGCCTTCCCTGCGGCGTCCTTTGCCTTATCATCGTCATGCAGCTGGCGATAAACGGACGCCAGGGCCAGCCAGGCTTCATAACAGGTCGGATCGATTTCTGTGCAGCGCTCATACTCCTTAACGGCCTGAATCTTTCTGTTCATTGCTGTCAGAGCTAGAGCATGCTGCAAATGAGCTGCAAGCAAAGATGGACTGAGCGACGAGGCAAGGCCTGATTCTCGTTCCGCCTCTTCGGTCGCACCAGAACTGAGGAGGATCGTCGAAAAGAGTATGTGAAGGCGGGCCGAATTTGGACAGCGGGGGCTCCATTCGCGCAGGAACTTTGCGGCCTGATCTGCCTGGCCGCGTGCAAAGAGCGAAGTTGCTTCGGATATGCAGCCTTTGCAGCCAGGGTCATCCGCCCGCACGATTGGTGCCGGTTCTGGCTCGGGCGGCTTGACTGTCTTACGAGCAAATACTGGCTGCGTCAGACCAATGCTGGTCATGACTGTAACTGCAGATAAAATAACTGCTGCGGACTGCGCGCTGCGTCGAATCATGGAATACCCTCACCATCGTCAGGCCATATTCTACCCGGCAGCGCGCTTTCACTTCGGGTACCATTAGCTGTGAGATGTCGATGCGAGCTTCCAATTTGTCTAACCTTCGTCGGAAATTATTTGCCTGCGCCGTTCTGCTTTGCCAGGCCGGTTTTGTCCCTGTGGAGGCGCAGGGATTGGAAGATTTGTATGATCAAGGTTACAGGGCTTATGTGCAGCGGCAGTTCGGTGAATCGGCCACGTATCTGAACACGGTGCTTTCGAGCAGCCCAAGTCATCCGCGTGCGCATAACCTGATGGGCAAGATTTTTCATCGCCAGGGCAAGATGCAGTTGGCAATTTCGGAGTATAACAAGGCCCTGCAAGGGGATCCCAAATTTGCAGAACCTCACTTCAATCTAGGTGTCGCTCATTACGATCAGGGGAATTACAAAGATGCGGAGCATAGTTTTGAAAGCGCTATCAAGTTTGACCCTTCGAACTCTGAATACCACTACAACTTGGCGTTAACGTTGGAGCAGTCTGGGAAGCTGGAGAAGGCTTTAGAAGGCTATCAGCGGGCAGTCAGGCTCGATGACAAAAACGCCATCGCTCACTATTCATTGGGACGCTGGTACCAAAAGAACGACCAAATGACCAAGGCGATTGCAGAATACCAGGAGGCTATCGAGCTCAACCCGAAATATGTGGAGGCGCACAACAACCTCGGTGTGGCTTATTCGGAAGCCGGCAAATTTCCGGAAGCCATTGCGGAATTTCAAGCTGCGCTTAAGATCAATCCTGAGAATTCTGAAGCCCAGAAGAATATGGGTTACGCAGAATCGCACACGCGCCTGGGGATTACATATTTTATGCAAGGTGATGCTCGGAATGCATACGAAGAGTTCAAGCACGCCTTGAAGATTGATCCCCAGTACTCGGATGCCCATTACAATCTTGGATTGCTCTACCAGCAGCAGGGGCGGGTGAAAGAAGCCGTCGGACATTATCAGGCTGCAATTAAGCAAGAACCCAAGAATGCGCGTGCTCATAACAATCTTGGCACCGCTTATGGCAAGCTTGGGAAAAGCGATCTGGCTGAAGCCGAGTACCGTCAAGCCTTGCAGCTGAAGCCGGATTTCGTGGAAGCCAAATCAAATCTTTCTTCGCTGCTTCAAGCGCTGGGACGAATTCCAAACTAGCTTTCGTCTGCTCAAAGTTTGCTCAAAGGAGTCCGCCACCTCAATGTCAACTACCGGATTCGATACTTCTTCAATGACGTTTCACGGTGAAATTTAGAAGTATGTTACAACCACGCCAAAATCGCCGCTGGTTGCCCTCCAATGACATAGATGAGTCGTTAATACTCTTCCCGAGCTCGGTTGAAAGCACGAAATGGTACCATAAAGGATTCACGCCTTAGCAGGTACATCTTTGATCCTTGGAACTGTTGCAGCACTTGGAGATATTCATACTGAGGACGTATTGCTAGAACAGGCGTTGGCTTTCTTAAATGCTGGCACACTCAAGCAGCAGCAAGAACCGTGCTTCTTCATTGCGGACTTCATTAAACGCGAAGTTCAGTTTTTCGACATGGTAGCCG
>JADYXS010000117.1 GCA_021772155.1 Candidatus Obscuribacter sp. | reverse complement strand
GACCGAATGCGTAGATTGACACAATATTCCTATCATGCAATTGACTGATGATCTGAGCTTCTTGCAAGAAGCGCGCCGAGGATTCTTCATCCATGGGACCCGTGCCCGTCAGCACTTTCAAAGCAACGTTACGGTCTAACTCTATTTGCTCTGCAGAAAACACGGTCCCCATCCCGCCGGCGCCAAGGCGCGCAGTGATGCGAAATTTATTGTCAACGATCGTCCCAGGTGCGAGCTGCATGAGCGCTATATACCCCACCGGCTTGCGCAGGCAGCCTGCTGCGATTTGGTGACTGAATTACTTAAACAATTCAGGTTCAGGGCGGGTTTTTCTAAATCCCTCGATCCCGTGCTGAATTTCTGCCAATCGTCCCGGATAGAGGATATCTAAGTTTGAGGGCATACTGTTCCAACCTGAGTCAACTTTTGCCGTCAATTAGCGTGCCTTCGTTGATGAACATCTGGTTCCCCTGGACGTTTATGCCACAATGCGATGTCCTCAGCGCAAAATCGCATCATGGCGAACTGAATAGCCCGCAAATAAGGCCACGGGCTATCGCAACGAGGACTTCATCTTCTCGCTATTGCACTTTTCTAAGAGCGTCTTGGCAGCATTCTTATGCTCCTCGTCGATTGCAAGTGCCTCCGCCCGCTTGGCTCCTTGCCGAGCCGCGGTAAATTGGCCAACCAAAAGATAGTTGGTTGCTAGCTTCAGCTGAACCCCGAAGCGGCTGGCTCGATCGGACCTCGGATATCGCTTCAACGAATCTTGCAACAACGGTATCAATGACAAATGCCGGTCCAGAGGAACGCAAGTGTCATAATACTTCTGTAGGAGGTGCAAATAAGCTTCACCATTGTCGACGTTGGTGACTCGATAACTTTCTAAGGCGTCCTTACAAACTTGATACTCATGCGCTCTGTCACAAGCCCTTAAAATCGGCTTGCATTGATTCTTCTGCTCCTCGTTAATCGCAAGTGATCCCGCCTTCTGCGCGGCTCGTCGCGCAGCTCCAAATTGTTCCATTAGCAAGTAATCGGATCCCATCGACAGATAGAGGTTGCACAGAAGTCGTCGATCGCCATTTTTATACCGCTCGGAGGCCTCTTGCAGCAAGGGTAACAACGAAAGTTGGGAATGCCCTAAAGTGCAGGCATTGTGGCACAGCCCTAAGATCGATAAATAGGCACCGGAGTGGGCAGCGTCGATACCACGGCAATCTTTCAAAGCTTGCTTGCCGTATTGACGCACCTTAACGAAATCCTGTTTCCAATAGAAGCCTTCAACCGCGGGCTGATAGGCCGCCAACAAAATCTCTTTGCTCGAGGATTCAGGTTCAAGCAAAGACGCCTGGTTGGCTGCAAACCGCGCATCATTGAATCGCTCCAGTTCCAGGTAATCTCCGACCAGTAACAGGCCGAGATTATACCGAACAGTTCTGTCAGAATTTGGGAAGCGCTTCAAGGTGTCTTCCAGCAAAGGTACCAACGAAAGTTGGCAATGCACTGGAACGCAGGCGTCATGGTACATCTTGACCAGTTTAGGGTACGAGCCGCCATGATCAGCATCGAGGCCACGGCAGTCTTCTAAAGCATCCTTGCAATACTGCCGCACCTTGGCAAAATCCCGCTTCCTGTAATGGAATCCAATCGCCTGAATGTATGCCAGTAAGACAAGGTCGCTACGATCCACCGCATAGAATCGGTCTCGTTTGTATGAGGCAATCAAAGAGCATAAACGATTCGCTTTGGTTTCATCAATTTGCCATGCTGTATGCGTCAGCCTGAACAACTGCTCGCGCAACGACGATGCCAACGGTTTAACCGGCTCAAGGGCAGCATTTCTCAACGGCAAGAATATCCCGGCCACAGTCAGATTAAGAGCCAAGAGCGCCACCGCGACCAGCGTAAAATGCTTTAGCGTTACAGGCGTTTTCCAGCTGTCCACTGAGATAAATGGATTCGGCGATCGACGCAATTTGGCGTCAGCGCAGACCGTTACACCTTCGAGTTCTGCGGATAGCCCCGAGAGAATCTTTCCAAGATCTTCGTCCACCGAAGCGGCGGATGAATATCGCTGTTCGATTTCCTTTGCCATGCACTTTGAAAGCACCGGCTGCAGTTCCGGCGGAACTTTAGACCAATACTCCGTGCTTCCCACCGAATCATTCACCTGTTGGAACATCACAGCAGTGGCATTATCAGCGGTATACGGCGGATGCCCTGTCAGCATCTGGTACAGCAGGCAACCGAGACTGTAGATGTCACTGCGGGCATCCACGGACTCCCCGAGACATTGCTCAGGGCTCATGTACATGACGCTACCTAACGCCATTCCAGCCTGCGTCAATTTTAAAAATTTGGTCCTGCCAAGGAGCTTGGCCAGGCCAAAATCAATCAACTTCACCTGCCTCCGCTGGCCGGGTGAATCCACCACCAGAATGTTTGTCGGCTTCAAGTCGCGGTGTAAAACATCATTACCATGCACATGTTGCAGCCCCTCACACACTTGTCGCGCGATGTTTAAAGCGACACGAAGCTCCAGTGGCTGATTCTTCGAAAGTAACTGTTGCAGGCTTTGCCCGTTGACGCGTTCAATCACAATGTAGGGAACATTACTCCACACACCGTAGGCATAGAATTGAACGATGTTAGGATGTGACAACCGGCTCAGAATCAGCGCTTCGCGCTCGAAACGAACACGGTCTTCATCATCAACGCCGCTGCCGGCCGTGAGCATCTTTACAGCAACAATACGCTCGAGACTGCGGTGATGCGCTTCATACACGACGCCCATACCACCGGCCCCGATGGTGCCGACCACTTCATATCTGCCGTCAATTAGCGTGCCTTCGGTAATGAACATCGGGCCCCCAGACCTTTATGCCCGGCAGCAAGCTGAACACTTTAGGCCATGGGAATTTCATAAGTGGAAAGCGTGGGTTGATTGCCTCAAGTTTCTGGAGCAAAGATGGATCGCGACCGCAGACCAAGCATGCCTCTCTGTATCTGTTACTCACGTTCACACAGCGGATTGAATCTGTCCCATGCCCACTGACTTCAAGAGCCTTGGAAAGGATTGATATACGCATTTCCGCGTCTCCGGCTCCTTCGTGGATTCCAGTTTTATGAACAAATTGCACGTCAAGTCGACGTTGCGGTTTAACTCAATTTGCTCTGCAGAAAACACGGTTCCCATCCCGCCGTCGCCAAGGCGCGCAGTGATGCGAAATTTATTGTCAACGAT
>JADYXS010000116.1 GCA_021772155.1 Candidatus Obscuribacter sp. | reverse complement strand
TTGAACGGTGGTAAGCCGCTGCGCGAGGCGAAATACGATGTGGCTGACGCAGCCAACTGCTTCCGCTATTACGCCGGTTTGATGACGAAGCCGACAGGTCAGACAGTTGACGTGCCGTCTCCATCAGTAACAATGATTGTGCGTGAACCGATTGGTGTGTGTGCGCAAATAATTCCCTGGAACTATCCCTTACTTATGGCGGCATGGAAGCTGGCTCCAGCCCTCGGTGCCGGCAACACATGCATACTCAAACCGAGTGAATTGACGCCACTGAGTGCGGTGCGTTTGGCAGAACTATTCCAAGAAATTGAATTGCCTGCCGGAGTACTCAATCTCATATTGGGCGACGGAGCGGCCGGCGCACCACTTGCTGAAAGCGATCTTGTGGACAAAGTTGCTTTCACAGGTAGTGTGGCAACCGGTAAGAAAGTAGCGCAGATGGCGCTCGGTAACCTCAAGAAAGTAACGCTCGAACTTGGCGGTAAATCGCCAATGGTTGTGTTCAAAGATTTTGACGTCGATACTGCTGTTGACCATGCTCTGTTTGCCATCTTCTGCAACAGTGGGCAAGTGTGCTCAGCTGGTTCCAGGCTAATCATTGAAGATAGTATTCACGATGAGTTTGTCAAAAAGTTCGTAGAACGAAGCAAAAAGATCCGCGTCGGGGCTGGATTGAATACCAACACCCAGATGGGGCCGCTCGTAAGCGAACAACAAATGAAGCGTGTTCTTGAGTACATCGAGATTGGTCGCAAAGAAGGCGCGAAGCTGGAGACCGGCGGCGATCAGCCAAAAGGACCGGAATTTGAGAAAGGCTATTTCCTTAATCCGACAGTGTTCACCAACACCAAGCCAGGCATGCGCATCGTGCAAGAAGAAATCTTTGGACCAGTGGTAGTGGTGCAAAAGTTCAACAGCGAAGAAGAAGCGATCAAACTGGCTAATGGAACAGTGTTCGGTCTGGCCGGAGCTGTATTTACAAAGGATGTGACTCGCGCTTACCGGGTGGTTAAAGCCATTAAGGCCGGTATCACATGGATCAACCAGTATCACAACACTTATGTCGAATGTCCTTGGGGTGGCTATAAACAAAGTGGTTGGGGACGGGAACTTGGGACCTTTGGTCTGGAAGCCTACACCGAGGTAAAACAGATCAATTTGAACCTGGATCCGCAAGCCATTGGCTGGTTTGACGAGTAACTGAGTCTTTTCCGGTCTTATCGGCGGGTGCTGCAATTGCGGCACCCGTCTCCTTTGGATTGTTAAACGTTTCTCACGCAATGGTGGCGCATAAGCACCGCATATTGGATGTATATAAGGCTGGTGTAACATACTGCTTGGCAGGCGGTTGACCATGTTATGATGACGCTTGCTCCGAGCGAGACGCATGGTTCCGAAGAAGCGAATTACCACTGCCACCACCTTAATGTTGACCAGCTTAATTGCCGGCCAGCTCGTTTTGACGTTCTGGATCGCTGGCTGCGTGCCGGCTTCAGCCCAGGACACCGCAGGTGATACCGCCAAAACAGATGCCTCCGCAGATGCCACCAAAAGTGAGCTGCCGGAGGGCGATTTAACTGTTGAAGACGTCACCATCGACGGCAACAGGCTTGTTCCAGATGAAGAAATTCTTGATGTAGTGAAAACCCGCCGCGGTGATCGATTCGACCGCGACCAAGTGATGCGCGATCTTAAAGCGATTAACGGCATGGGTTATTTTGATGATCGCAGCCTGCAGGCCGTACCAGAAATGGGCGGTAATGGCGTATTGCTGAAAATCCGCGTGCAGGAGAATGCTCCGATTACGCAGTTCGGTTTTCATGGCAATACGGTCTTGTCAACCGAGGAGCTGTCCAATCTCTTTTCCGACCAGTTAGGCAAACCGCAAAACCTTACTCAACTATCTCAGTCGATCGACCGCATTGAGCAGGCCTATCACGAGAAAGGCTTCATGCTCGCCCGCGTCACCGATGTCAAAGATGACCCGGATGGTAGCGTCAGCGTCAAAATCGATGAAGGGCAGATTTCGCAGCTGAACATCGTTGGCAATAAAAAGACGAAAGATTTTATCATTCGTAATGCGATCAAGTTAAAGGCTGGTCAGGTTTACAACGAGAAGCAGCTAACTGCAGACTTGCGCAAGTTGTTCGGTAATGGCTACTTTAATGATGTCCGTCGCAGTTTGACTCCAGATCCTGAACATCCGGATAAATATCAGCTCAAGGTCGAAGTCGAAGAGAAACGAACCGGATCCGTCGGGCTTGGCGGTGGCGTCGACACGATAGCCGGGCCATTCGGCTCTTTCAGTTTTGCAGATACCAACTTCCGCGGGCGAGGTCAGGTCCTATCATTCAACAGTCAGCTGGGCTCGGGCATGTTGAATGGTGTTACCAATAGTGTCAATAATGGTGGCGCTTCGTTCTTGCCCACTGGTGCTCCGAAAACATATACATTCGAAACTAGTTGGATCGAACCGTCCTTGCGCGGAAGCAAAACTTCACTGGCGGTCAGTGGTTTTGCTCGTAATTATGGCAGCATGCTTATCGATGAGGCAAATCAGCGCACACTGGGCGCCGGTTTAGCTTTCACCAGACCACTCAAAGGACATTGGACGGGCAGTCTTGGCTTCAACGGCGAACAGACGGCCCTCAAGGGTCTCGGTAGTGCGTTTGGCGGAGGTGGCGCTCTTGATCAACTGGCCAATCGTGCTCAACAGATGGGTTATGACCCGGCGTCGGCTGCTGCATTCGCCCAAAGCTTGCGCAATAAACAACTCCAAGGTGGCCTTTACGCGACCATCAGTCCGACTTTGTTCTTTGACACCAGAGATTCCGTAATGGATCCGCACAAAGGGACATTCGCCAAGATTACCGGTGGTCCTTCAATTGGGCTTAACGGGGGAACCTTCGCCAAGGCCGGGGTTAGCGTAAGTAAATTCGTTCCAATTGGGAAAAAGACGGTCTTTGCGTCGAATTTGCAGGCTGGCGCTGGTATGGGCGGCTTACCGCAGTTTGGACAATATCGTCTGGGCGGTTACAACGGACTGCGCGGTTACCGATCGTTTTCCGACCTTGGCACCGGGACCGGCCTTCTTATGGGCAGCATGGAATTGCGTCGCAAAATACCGTTTCTTCCTGAGGGTGACAAGTCTGGCGCTGGCGGCATGATCCTAAGCTATATCAATAAGAACGTTCGTGGTGTCACATTTGCCGACTTCGGCGCTGTCGGTGGCAACGGGCTGATGAATAATATGTATCAGCGTGGCACCATGGGTGCCTCGGTCGGCGTTGGATTACGTCTGAATGTGCCAATGCTGGGCTTGGTGCGCTTAGACTACGGATTCCCGCTGGTCAGTACCGCTCTCGGAAGGCTCACGCCGCGCTTCACGGTCGGTTTTGGAGACAAGTTTTAACAACATCCTGAGACCATTGCAGCAAAGGCCTAATGCTTTGTTGTAGACTGGGCCACGGCATAGACTGTTCTTTTTTGGAGGCGAGAATGCATAATTCTCAGAAACTACTTGGAGTCGTTATTGGAGCAGCATTGAGCTTCAGCGTCGCTGCTAATGCAGCAGAAACGGCTTCAGTTCCCAAAGTTGTTGGCTTTATCGATAGAGATAAGGTAGTCGCAAGCTTCCCCAAAGCCCAAGCTGCTGCAGAAGAGCTGAAGCGCTTGGAAGAAAAGCTTCAGAAAGTAATCGAAGAAGCAAATAAGCAATACGAAGACGCAAAGAAGGCTAAAAAGCCACAGCAAGAGCTCGATTCGCTACAAAAATCCCTTCAAGTTAAAATCGACGAAGAAGGTAAGCGCTTTCAGGCTCGTGTTTCCTCAATGGAAGGCGAACTCGAAGGAGCTGTCGACACTGCTATCAAAGCTGAAGCTGCCGGCAATCACGTTGATGTTGTGCTCTTGAAGCAAGCTGTTCTGTTTGGTGGCGTAGACCTCACTTCCGGTGTGGTCAAGCGTCTTGCTGCAGCTCAAGCTGCAAAGACAAGCATCAAATAACATTTGCAGACGAGCAGTCGTCGCAAAACGAATGCAACGCTGGTAGATCCAGCCGTGAAGGGGCCAGGCACTAAGGTGTCTAGTCCTTTCGTTTGAATATCTAAACTATCGTCGGAGAATATCCAAATGGATTTACCAAAAGAGTTCAGTCTTGCAGAAATAGCGGCTGTTGCTGGAGCCAGGGTCGGCTCTGGTGGTGATACCAAAGTCAAACGAATATCGGTATCCCCTGTGCATGCTAGCGAAGGTGATCTGGCTCTCTTCTTTGATCCTAAATTGCTGCCTAGCTTGGCAGAGTGCAAGGCAACCGCGGTCCTCATTCCCGAAGGTGTTGAAACCAAGTTGCCCCATCTTGTCGTAAAAAGACCGCAGCTGGCACTTGCCCGCATGTTGGCTGCAGTCCAGCCCAAACGATTCATCGCCGAGCCCGGTGTCCACCCAACAGCCATCGTTCACTCCACAGCTGAACTTGGTGAGGGTGTGGCCATTGGTCCATTGTGCGTGGTTGGACCGAAGACGAAAATTGGTGCGCGGACGCAAATTGGCTCCGGCTGCTTAATCGGCGGAGGAGTGCAAATTGGCGAGGATTGTACGTTCCATCAAGGCGCACTGGTTGCTGACTATATCAAGATTGGTAATCGGGTGATCCTTCAGCAAGGGGCATCCATTGGAGCCGATGGATTCGGCTATGTCACCGAGCGTCCATCTAACCTTGAACTGCGCATGAATGGAATTAAGGAACTATCGAACGACGTGAATCCGCATTTGAAGATTCCTCAAATTGGAATAGTGGTTCTCGAGGACGACGTGGAGGTCGGCTCCAACGCGACAATCGACCGTGCCACCATCGGCGCCACAACTATCGGTACCGGCTCGAAAATCGACAACCTGGTAATGATTGCGCATAATTCGCGCATTGGTAGAGAATGTTTGGTGATTGCCGGTACAGCTATTGCCGGTTCTTGTGTATTAGGCGACCGTGTCGTTCTTGCCGGACAGTCCGGGATGAAAGACCATACAAGAATGGGCAACGATTCAATTGCGCAAGGACAGGCTGGTCTGATGCATGACGTTGAAGAAGGTGGTGTGGTGTTGGGAACACCTGCTCTTCCCACCCGCGATTTCATGGAAAGTTTTGCCCTGACGAAGAAACTCCCGCAGATGTCTCGCAAAATGAAAGACATGCAAAAGCGAATAGAGCAGCTAGAGAAATCCCTGCTTGAGCGTCAATTAGAAACACCAACCAAGGCTAAGTAACTATCGTGACAGGGAAAACACTCAATTCAGCGGTTCTTATAGGTCGTGGTATCACTTCTCGTCAGGATATTCGCGTTGAAGTGGTGCCGCAATCTGCTGGACACGGTATCATTTTTGAGCTTGCTACCGCAGACGGTGGCAAAGTCTTGATACCGGCCACAGCCGATCATGTGGTGAACACCTTGCGCAATGTCGTAATTGGTGTTGGACCAACAAGGCTGTGTATCGTTGAACATTTTATGTGCGCAGCTAGCATCTGGGGACTTGATGACATTTTGGTTAAAGTAGATGGACCGGAAATGCCTCTTGGCGATGGCAGCGCAAGGCTCTGGAAAAAAATGTTTGTCGATGCAGGCTGGGATCCTAAACCGGTGACTGCCACAAGAGAGCTTCCGGAGCCGATCATGTGCAAGAAAGGTGACCGCGTTTTGATGGCGGTGCCCGATGATAGTTTTTCTGTTACTTATTTGATGGATTGGAATCATCCGGCAATCGGCAAATGCTGGCAGACATGGACGCCAGATCAATCGCTGGAGGAAATTATCGACCCGCGCACTTTCGGCTCGATGCAGGAACATCAATTGCTTGGAATTGCGGACGAGGTGGTATCACTTACTGCCGATGGTTTTACTCAACCCTTACGTTGGCCCAATGAGCCCGTTCGCCACAAGCTGCTGGATGTTGTCGGTGATTTGGCGCTTGCCGGTGTGAATCCGTTGTCGTGGAAGGCACGTTTCATCAGCATTAAAGGTGGCCACGAGATGGACGTCGATATGGCCAAACGTCTGGCGGCCTTCGTCCAGTAACGCATCGAAAGCAATCGATCATATGTGTATTACCCTTGTCTTTCTCGCAACCACAGTGGCAATAGATTGCTGTAGCCAGTCAATAAAAACGACTGAAAGCAATCTGCGATCATCACATCCACAAGATGTCGGCAGTTGATCAGGACAATATGAATAAGGAACCCTAATCCAGGTCTTGTAGCGTTCTTTCTTCTGAAGTTGTACCAGGGACAGGTACTGGTGCTGTGATTGGTGCCGGTTGATCGGGTGCCACTACATTCGGTGCTGGCTGTGGTGCGATTTCTGGTGCGGGCATGGTCGTGGCCTGGGTCTGAGTCGGGGGAACCAGTCGCGGGCGCAAAGTGAGAGGCTCACTGCCGGTGGAGGCGGTGGCTGTTTTGGCGGCACCTTTGCCGAGTGAATACGCTTTGTAGAGCGAACCATTCAGGAAAACGCGCAAGTCTGTGGTAACTGGATCAAAAGGCGCCGTGGCATTCAAGTCGAACGCCCGAGAGCCACGAGACGGGAGCGGCGGGACGAATTCGTCGATAATGCGCTGGTCTTTAGTCCAAAGCACCTTCGAGGTTTTTTTGTCGAAGAGTTCGGCTCGCAGGGTCAGAGCATTCAGCATGTCCTGACCCGGATTCCAAACTTCGCCAGAAATATGCACATTGCCACCGGGACCATCGACTTCCAAGCGCACATTCCGCACCGTTGCAGCCGGGGCCTTGATGCGCGGATCCAATCCTTGTGCCTGTTGCAGATAGCCGAAGCCGGCATCAGCTTCCCCACTATCCAATAATTCCTTGCCGCGTTTCACCATCAACACAGATAGCTTGCGAGTAAGCATGGGACTGTCATTCGTCAGTTTGATCGCTTGCCGCATCTGGTCAATTGCCAGCTCTAGTTTCCCTTGACGATCGTATAAGTCCGCAGTCTTTTCGTATGTGCTGGCAGAAGGCGCTGAAACGTTCAGCTTGGCGAAGAACTTGAGCGCTTCTTGGTCATCGCCTTTAGTGAGCATTTCGTCAGCTATTTTTTGATAGACGGTGGCAAGACGGCTGTCTGCCTCAGCGAATCTTGAGCCATCGTGCAGTTCTTTTACTTCTTCCCAGCAACGCATTGCTTGCCTAAAGTTGCCGCTGCGGATGCATTCATCGCCCCACAAGGCATTGAGATCAGCCAGTTCAGCTTTCTTTCCCTTTACGTCTGCCGCAGCCAATGGGCGTAGCAGTTCGACCGCCTTTTCGTACTGGTTGCGTTGACGGTAATAGTTAGCCAGATCGGAGGCTAACTTAGGTTCCGCTACGACCCCGGCGCCTAACTGTTGAGCTTTTGTGATGCAATCCCAGGCTTTGCTGACCTGATCGATGCCGACATACGCTCGCGCCAGCGCCAAAAGCGCTTTGCCGTCCTGCGGTTTCCTGTTCACTGCTTCGCTGAGCGTTTTTACGGCAAAAGCGTATTGTCCGAGCTCTAATTGTTTTTGTCCTTCCTGATAGAGTCGTTCATTTTCAGGAGGTTTAGTTAAGTAAAAGAATGTGCCGCCTGCAGAAGCGCAGAGAATGAAACCGGCGATGGCAATTCCGGCTGCAAGAGGCAGGCGGGGGCCTTTGCGTCCGGAAGATTTTACAGCCGCAGCTTCACCAGCTGCGGTGCCGTGTGATTCTTCGGATTCTTTTGACCGCGGCTGAGCGCGTGATTGTTTCGTTGACTGCGTTGCAGCTTGCTGTATCAGCTCGCCATCGGCGACCAGATTTGATCCGCATGACACGCAATTTTGATAGCGCGATGGGTGATACAGCGAACAGTTAGGACATTGCATAAGTTGTCTTCAAAGAACGGTGCTGTCAATATGCCCCAGTTTAACAGCAAAGAGAAAGGGCGCGGTTGCCCGCGCCCTTGAATGTTTCTCTTACTTGATTTCGACTTTGGCGCCGACGGCTTCCAGTTTAGTCTTAAGTGCTTCAGCTTCTTCCTTCTTGACCTTCTCTTTGAGGGCCTTAGGAGCGGAATCAACCAGATCTTTGGCTTCTTTCAAGCCAAGACCGGTCAATTCGCGAACTGCTTTCAGAACTTCGATCTTCTTGTCGCCAACGGAGACGAGGATTGCGTCGAATTCTGTCTTTTCTTCAACAACAGCGGCACCAGCGGCCGGTCCAGCCATCATGGCCATCGGGGCAGCGGCAGTTACGCCAAATTTTTCTTCCATTGCTTTTTTGAGTTCGGCAGCTTCGATCAATGTCAAAGAACCGATAACGTCGAGCAACTCGTCTGTGGATAGCTTAGTAGCCATGTGTTCTCTCCTATTTGGATGTTCGATTAAATGGATGCAAACCTTACGGTTTAAGCAGCGTCTGTATTTTTCTCGGCAACTTTTTCAATAAGAACGGCGATGTCGCCGATGATGTTGTTAAGGATGCTGACTACGCCGCGAGCGCCTGAATCAAGTCCGCCTGCGATGGACGATAACAACTGTTCTTTGCTTGGAAGTTCAGCAAGTGCGCTGACATCTTTAGCAGATAGAAGTTTGTTTTCTAACACACCGCCTCTTACAGAGCCTTTTTTGACTTTCTTCAAGAATTGGACAGTGGTTTTGGCTGGGGCTGCAGGATCCTCGTAACCGAGAATGATTGCAGTTGGTCCATGTGTTAGGTCTTTAAGTAGTACGAATTGACTGTCGGCGGTTGCAATTTCGACCAAGGTGTTTTTAGCAATACGGCAAACCGCATTGTCCTTGTCGAGCATGCGCCGAAACGTTGTAATTTCGGCAACCGTAAAGCCGCTGAGATCCGCGACTATGGCAACTTGTCCCTTTTGGAAAAGGGCTTCCAATTCCGCCACAATCTCTCTCTTTTTCGTTTTGGTGGCCATTCTGCCTCCTTACGGCTTTTTGAGTTCCCGATGGATTCGTTAGAGCCCATCGGGTGGGGAATTTTGGAGACCAAAAAACCCCGAGGGAAATAACCCGCAGGGATCACAAACAGGGAATTGAAATTCCCCTTCCGACGATGTCGTTTGTCTGTGACCTCGGCTGGCGGCTTGAACCTTTAAACTGAACTTGTCAGCACCAACTGTCTACGGTCGCTTCTTTCGAAGCCGAATAATGATCTTCGCAAGTATTGTCAATCGCTGCAAGCGTATCTGCCAACAGTTGGACACTTGTAAGTCTATCTTAACGATCGCCGGGCTTTCAAGTGGTTGAACAATAGGGATTCTAGTGGATTTGGCGCTGGGTAGCTGACGCGATGGAGTTGATCGCTTGCATCTATATAAGAGGAAACCAGGCGATGTGATTTCTTAAGGTAGACTTATACATGCGCGCAAATGGCGGTGCCTGTCTTCACTCTAGGAATTCGATAATATGACATCCGATGCGAATTCTCCTGGTCTCGATTCGACCAAGGCTGATTCGGGAAGCTTGTTCGGAAGGGTTCAACGCGAACTAATCTTGATTAGCATGCTCAGTCTTTTCTGTGAGCTGATGATTATTAGATGGCTCGCCACCGAAATGCGCATTTTTGCCTATTTCAAGAATTTGCCCTTAATGGCAGCATTTCTCGGGCTCGGTCTGGGTTTTATGTGGACGCATCGTAAGAGCGACTGGATGCGCTGGTCGTCGCTGGCACTTCTTTATTTCAGTGGATTGCTGATTCTGGCACTGACGTTTCATTTGACGTTTTTGACATTCGTTGATCCATACAAGTTCATGTTGTTCGGAGTTGGTGCAACCAGTGTAGCCGGCGCTGCATCGGGCTCTCCGCTTGTCACCACTTTGATATCGCTTGTTATCATGCTGGCCGTTTTCGCACTGGCAACACTGGTATTCGTTGGCTTTGGTCAACGAATGGGGCAGTTGTTCGAAAAGCTAAAACCGCTTGAAGCTTACTCATGGAACGTCTTTGGTGCTTTGCTTGGCACAGTGCTATTTTCGGTGCTCTGCTGGTTAAACACTTCGCCTGCGGTGTGGCTTATAGTCGTCGGACTTGGCCTGCTGTACCTATCTCGAAAACCGGTAAACTTTGCCATCGTTTTGCTGGGCATTGTCTATGCTGTGTGGCTGGCTCCATTCATTGCGGGCAGTTACTACGGTGCTAACTACGTCGAAACAGTTTGGTCGCCGTATTATCGTATCGATCTGGTCCGTGAAAAGGCCCCTGAAATCGCTGGTAAGAAGGATCTGTATTGGGGTCACACGGTCTATATCAACTACGACAACTTTCAACAGATCCTTGATTGTAGCCCGGAGAATCTGGCCAAATTCCCGGCAAATGTGCAGGCGAAGATGCGCAGTTCTTTTGAGAGTTCTTATGGCTTGTTCGGTAAGCCACCAGAAGACGTTCTCATTCTGGGAGCGGGCAATGGCAGCGATCTTGCCGGGGCCATTCGAGCCGGAGTTAAACACATCGATGCTGTTGAAATCGATCCGGGCATTGTCGCGCTAGGAAAGAAGCGCCATCCTGAGCATCCTTACGATTCGCCTAAGGTTTCCTTGAAGGTAATGGATGCAAGAACATTTTTGAAAACGAGCGATAAGAAGTACGATCTTATTCTCTTCGCTTATGTGGACAGCCATGCGGCATTTTCCTCGTTGTCATCCTTGCGCATGGATAATTACCTGTTTACGCAAGAATCTCTCACCGATGCTGCGCACCATCTGAAAAAGGATGGGGTAATTGTCATAACATTTCTTTCTATGGCAGACTGGTTGTGGGATAGGCATGCCAAGGCTCTTGCCGCCGCTACGCAGACTAAGCCGCTCGGCTATTGCACCAATAACGGTCTTGTTGATGTCGGAACATTGGTTGCCGGTCCGGGGGTCGTCGGACTGACGGCACCATTGGTAATCGACGCGCCACCCCGAGTGGTGAACCTGGAAAGTTCAACGCCTGTGTCAACTGATGACTGGCCCTTTCTCTTTTTGCCAAAACATGAGATTCCCGGCACCTATATGCTGCCGATTTTTGCAGTGCTCTTCTTTGGATTCGCCTTTATGGCTCGTCAATTTAAAGAAGGCATAAAAGAGCCACTCAATTGGCAAATGTTTCTCATGGGAATGGGTTTCATGATGTTGGAAGTGCGAGCAATGTCTTCCTTATCACTGTTATTCGGTTCGACCTGGGCGGTTAACAGCACCGTCATTTCCGGCGTGATGGTTGTGATTTTGATCGCCAATTTTGTGGCGACGCGAATAAAATCCAAGCAACTCTTGTTCTTGGGAGGGCTGATTGTGGCAGCGTTAGTTGGTTCCACACTGACCTCAGTAGCTTCTCTGGCTCAGTTCGGTGAAGTACAAGCACAAGGAATGGGCACGGTGATTTTCTTGCTGCCCATGGTATTTGCTTCGATAATCTTTGCTCTGTTGTTCAAGAATGCTCGATCTCCGAGCATCGCGCTTGCCTTTAATATCATTGGCGGATTAGTTGGAGTGTGCCTTGAATACTTGTCCATGTGGTTGGGATTGAGAGCGCTCGGCTGGTTGGCGATCGTAATTTACGCAAGTGTAATTGCCATCGAGCAGCTCCGGAAGCCAGCTTCAGTGCCGGCTATTGGTCAAGAACCGTCCCCTTGATGTGAATGAGTGCCATCGCCACCACGTCTGAACAGCAATCCTGCGTGCTTTTCTTCGATTGGCGTGCCTAGCCTGCGGCCCCTGCCTGCAGCGCTGCGTTGCGAAGATCGGCATCTTCACTAAAGCTGTTTATCTGACCGTCGGTCATGCTACGAACTGTTGTATAGCCTTCTTCCGGATGCCACCAAAGCAGTCTGTATCCCAAACCTTTGGGGACAGGCTTGGATACGGTGTTGCGAACAACCAGGTCTTTGCCGGCAACGCTGTGGTACGAATGGTAATCTGCCACATCAAGCATTGTCTCGCCACCGCATGCGGTGCACGCCGGTGCCGCGCCTCCGGGCGCTTGCCGAGAGAGAATGATCGCGGTTTTGAGAAATTCCGCCATGTTCCGGTAGGGCACTGAATTTACGATGGCAACGCTCGGTGTGTAACCAGCGCACTCTTTGCAGCGATGGAACAGCACGAGCCAATCAGGTGCAAGAACTGTTTTCTGGGTGATTTCTTCTGCACGCTCACTTAAGTTAATTGTCACTGCCAGCGGTTGGTCTTTTTCGCGCGACTGCTGGCGTGTGATAGCACCAATTATGGTGCGCTGTTCATCCGGTGACATCGGATGTGCGTTCATCAACAGGAGGTTGTTTCGTGCAGTTACGTGACCTTGGGCAGCGGATTTTTGGTACCACTTCGCCGCCTCGTTCGTGTCCTGTTCTACGCCGGTGCCTGTTTCGTATTTTATGCCGAGATTGAACTGGGCAGAAGCGTCACCCTCCTCAGCAGCCAATCGATACCATTTGACGGCCTCAACGACATCTTGTGGAATTCCCATGCCCTGGTCGTAGAAAAGTGCGACGCTGTTTTGCGCCGCCGCATCACCCTGTTGAGCGGCGAGTTTGTACCAGTGCAAAGCGTCAGCATAATTTCGTGGAACGCCCTCGACACCCTCATAGAGCAGTGCAAGATTGTACTGGGCATCGATGTGACCTTGTTCGGCGGCCTTGGCGTACCACTTCAAAGCGTCTTCATTGCTGCGTTTCGTTCCATTGCCGCGAGCGTGCATAACCCCCAGGTTGTACTGCGCGGAGGCATCTCCCTGTTCAGCGGAGGCTTTGAACCATTTCAACGCCTCCGGATGATTCTGTGATACCTGGTCGCCGCGTTCATAAATTAGCCCTAGATTGTACTGAGCATCGGCATGCCCTTGTTTTGCAGATTTACGATACCACTCGATTGCCTGCCTGATATCTTCGTCTACTCCCACTCCATGCTCGTAGGCGTACGCAAGGTTAAATTGTGCAACCGGCTCACCGGCATCGGCGGCCCGTCTGTACCAGCGAATTGCTTCTTCCGGGTTGGACGGCACACCTTTACCGTTTTGGTAAATTACCGCCAGCGCATTTTGTGCTTCTAAATTACCGCTTTCAGCGGCGGCTTTGAACCACTTCAGCGATTCATCGATGTTTGGATCAACGCCCTGACCTTGTTCATAGGAATATGCCAGATTCAGTTGTGACTGTGCGTGTCCTTGCTCGGCCGCTTTTTTGATCCAGGATATTGCCTTTGCCACATCCTTGGGAACACCGTCTCCAAAGAAGTAGTGCGTGGCCAAACGGTACTGGGCATCGGCATGTCCACCCTCTGCGCTGCGCACAATCCAATCTACCGCTTTGATGGTGTCCTTGGGGACGCCGACGCCGTAGTAGTGAATTTTGGATAGCGCGTAAGCCGATTCGGGGTGCCCGTTGCCTGCGGCACTTTCGTACCACTGAATCGCTTCCGGAATATTTTGAGCGGTTCCGGCACCGCGTTCATAGATTGAACCTAACTGGAATTGCGCGTCCAGGTCGCCTTCTTTTGCCCGCTTCTGATACCACTTCAAATCTTTGGACATTAGACTAACTTTCCTCTGCCGTCATATAGAAGCCGCTCAACAGGTTTGTCTCCCAGCAGATGAGATTCAACAATTTCTTTGCAGTCCATTGGTTGGACGTGGGAGTACCAAATTCCTTCCGGATACACGACCAAGACTGGTCCATTGCCGCACTGGTCTAGGCAGCCAGCCTTGTTGATGCGAATCTGATGCTTGAGACCGCGAGCAGCAATCTCGGCGCGTAGGATTTGCATGATTTCTTCCGTGTCTCCTTGCCCGGGACAGACCTTGCCACTGGTACAAACGAAAACGTGCTTCTGATAAACGCTGTTGCTCATAGATCGAATTATCGCGCGCTCGACGAGCGTTACGGTTAGCCGCAATTAATGATTTACTATAGGGTGGTACTTCAGCGATTGGATTTGACGAATTGCAGTCTTTAATCAGCATATCTATTGTAATTCTTCTTATCGGGCTGGTTCACCAGCCTCTTGCTGCCAAGCCGAGAAAGTCCGCTCGGGTCCAGACGCAGCCAACCATGTTCAGCACTCCCGATGCCGAAGCTGATGTACTTCCCACCTTCGTCACTGCAAAAGGTCAACCTATGACGCTGCAGGCACACCCAAGGTTGCCCGGCTTCCAGCATGTGAAGTTGCTAAAAGGGCTAACGGTTGAACAGAAAAGAGCCATCGCCAATCTGGAAAGCGACACCAACATTCGCATCCACGCATTGCAGGAGCATATGGCAGTTTTGAATCAAAGGCTGGACGTGGCTAAGGCGCATCCGGACGAGATGGTCTTTGTGCAGTACACCTACCTTGCCCGGCCGGCGGTGTTGAAGAAGGAAATAGCTGAACTTCGTAAGGCTATCGATTTACGGCGGCGGGAGGCGGAAAAAAGTTTGTCGGCGCTTTTGACTGAGAATCAGCTCAATCAAATTGACAGGATGAGGCAAGGTCAGTTGGTTCAAGATGTAACGCCGTCAGTTGATGCTGAGCATCTGCAAACATTTTCTGGAAACCCGGAGCCAAAGTCTGGCACCGCAGCCGGTGCCGGTTCTAACCTTGTACCTTCGGCGCCCGCTGGCGCCAAACTGGCTGAACCGATGCATTGAATCATTTGCAGCGCTCCCGGGAAGCAACACCCACCCTTCAGCTTAAAATTCGTTGATTGGCGCTGGTGCTTTTTTCGGCTCTGGTACAGCAACGAGCGCTTGTACCAGTTGGTGAGCAGGCTGCTTGACTGAATCAAGGACGCTCATTGACTCAAGTGCCCTCAATCTATCGAGATCGAATTCCTTGATTGCGTAGAGTGTGCTTGGATGCGCGCTGGCAGTTTCAGTCAAACAGCGCAGTGCCAGCAGTCGATCAAAATGGGAAGGCCTTTGTAGTTGCTGAGAGAAGGACTCGACAAGATCCTCAAAAGGAAAGTTTTGCGGCAGCATTCTTATCCGAGGATAGATGAAGCGTGCCGCGCTGGCCCGCACTTGCTCGGATGAGTCGTTTATTGCCGGTAAGAGCTTGTGGCAAACGTTCGGGTAGTCACCGCCCCAGTTCAAGACCTCGATGGCCTTGCTGCGCCGCGTGGGATCTGTATCGCTTGCCACCACGCTTAGCATCTCATCGACCATGTCTGGCACTCGGCGCATCAATTTGTCTGCGTAAACGTTGCAAGGTTCGTCGCTGAAACGTTTAACACCTTCCAGGTAGCTTTCAGCGACGGGACGGCCCTGCTGCGCCATTAACTCCCTTCGGACAAGCATTTCGTCGAGCAATTGAAAAGGCACTTCTGTGCTCAATGCCACGTGGCGCGGAAAGCTTAGCTTGCGTGTGGGCGCAGCTGCCGCGCCCGATTCCATAATATCGATTGCAATAATTTCTCCTGCTCCGTCTTTTGCAATGTCGACGTTTGCTTTTATGTGCCGGCTGTCTAAAGTTTTTTGCAGCCTGGCAGCTCCCTTGACGACTGCTGCATGCGACGCGCCGAGCTTTAGACCTAAGGCCTTTTCAAGTTCAAGTCGCGAGATCAGCGATGAGCCAAAAAACTCTATTCCTTGAAACCC
>JADYXS010000115.1 GCA_021772155.1 Candidatus Obscuribacter sp. | reverse complement strand
TGGACGAGGTCGTTGAGTGCTCGGCGGTTCTACGCACGCTGGCCATGTCGTTGATGAAAATCGCCAACGACGTTCGCTGGCTAGGCAGCGGTCCAAGAGCCGGTTTCGCGGAAATCAGTCTGCCGGAAGTGCAACCAGGCAGTTCGATCATGCCCGGCAAAGTCAATCCGGTTATCGCCGAATCGGTGTGCCAAGCGGCAGTCCATGTTTTCGGAAATGACGCGGCCATTGCGATGGCTGGTCAGTCCGGAAGCTTCGAGCTAAACGTGATGCAGCCTTTGGCAGCGTACAAACTGCTTGAGTCCATCTCGCTTTTGACAAATGCTTGCGATAACTTCCGCTTGCAGTGCATTGACGGACTGAAAGCGACCAGCCGCGGGCCGGAGTTGGTTGAACGCGGATTGGCACTGTGCACACCGCTCGTGCCGGCAATCGGGTACGACGCGGCCGCTGCGATCTCCAAGGAGGCCGCTAAATCCGGTCGCACCATCCGAGAGGTCGCCGTCGAAGAGAGCGGGCTGCCGACCGAGCAGCTCAATAGACTGCTGGATGCAGCCACCATGACCGGACCTGAGCCACAGCCACGACTGGTCATCGGTATCACAGGCGGTATCGCCTGCGGCAAGAATGCTGTTGCTGACGTGCTCCGTTTACGCGGGGCAGTTGTCATCGACACCGATGATTTGGCTCACGAGCTGCTGCTCGGGCCCAATCCGGCATACAACGCAATCCTGGAGCGCTTTGGCCGACACTTCGCCAAGAGCGAAGGTGGTCCAATCGACCGTCCCAAACTCGGAGCCCATGTCTTCAGCGACAAGGCCGCTCTAAGGGACCTCGATGCGATCATGCATCCGGCAATTGCCAAATTGTTCGATGAACGATTGGCTCAAGTCAGAGGCACCTCGCTGATTGCAATAATGGTGCCGCTGCTGTTTGAGTGTGGCTGGCAAAACCGGTTTGATGAGGTGTGGTGCGTCACCGTCAATGAGGAAACGCAGATTGCCCGGCTGATGAAGCGCAACCAGCATCTCACCCGCGAGCAAGCACTTGCCCGCATTGGCGCACAGATGCCGCAAACGCAAAAGGCCAAGGCATCCGACCGAGTAATCGACAATTCCGGAACGCTGGAGTCGTTGCAAAAAAAGGTCTCTAGCCGCTTAAACCGCGCTCGACGCAAGTTTCGAAGCCGCAGCTAACCCTGCTCTACATTTCGTCGGCTCAAGCTTCCTGGAGCTTGGGCCGGCGCTGTTCAAACTTACTCCCAACGGAGGGAATCTATAATGAAAGTCCTTGTAGTAATTGATGTGCATGTTCCTTACGTCCTGGAGGCGGACGGTGAGCTGATTCAGAACGTCGCCGATGCAGTGCGACATTCCCACGACAGCGGTGACTTCATCTGCCTGGTTGAGCACCGATCGTCGCGCCCTGTGCAACCAACACACGGCGCGGTGGCTAACGTTGTCGCCACATCCGCGCTCTGGGAGCGCCTGATGAAGGACACCTGGTCCGCCTCGGCAGTGGTGCAAGAGATGCTGGAGCGTCGCAAGATAGCGCCCAGCGAATTCGTTGTCTGTGGCGCCGTCGCCCACGAATGCGTTCTGGAGACGCTGCAGGATCTGCGGCATCTCTATCCGACAACGCCGATTACGCTGGTCACTTCTGCGTGCCTCTCAGCAAGCGAAACACCATACGACTGGATCGTCGTGAAGGAATCACTGAATGTGAAGCTTGTGGAGCGGCTCTCTGCCTGACGGACGCGCAACGGTCAACTGCGGAAATGGGGTGCGTTCCGCGCCTCATTTCTTCTTTTTCGCCTTCTTTGATATGCTGTAGTACATTAACACTCCACGCCAAGAGAGACGCAAGGTGAAAAGTGATGTCCTAACTTCGCCTTGACTAACTTCATGCAGGCGCTCAGTTGCTACGCGCTTGCACCTGGTTTGTCGAGGATTTGTCGTTTCTGCGCCGCCAGACCAGGGGCGCAGCAAAATCCGTCGATAATCAGCGAAAAGGCAGCCAAAACGTAAACCAGTCCGCGCTTGTAGCTCATAGTCACCCGGATTTGTAGTATGAACTCTTATTCCCTGCATGATCCTTTCTACCCTTTGTGTTCCGCTGCGGGGGACGCCTTGAGCCTCCATTTGCGGATCGATTGCTGCCGCCCAACCGGTTCACCCAAAGATCACCTGTCTGATGAGGTTTACCGAGGGAATATTCACTAAATGACGGGATCGGACGAGCCAGGACACAATTCAGCCGACCCTAAAGATATGGTCGGTAAACTACTTGCGAACAAATACGAACTGCTGGAGCACGTCGGTTCAGGCGGTATGGGCGTTGTCTATAAAGCTAGAAATATCGCCCTTGGGACCATTGTCTCGGTCAAGTTACTCCAGCAACAAATCTTCGATGAACCGGGTGCACTGCGCCGACTGAAACAGGAAGCGAAGACGCTGGCTACCATGGACCATCCAAACATTCTGCGCGTTTTCGCGCTGGACCGAGATGATCAGCAAATTTTCATCGTCACTGAGTTTATCGACGGGCGGAGCCTGAGTGAGATTCTGGCCCAGCCAGGCAAGCTAGATGATGAGCGCATAACGACGTTGTACCGGCAAATCGGTCAGGCCCTTAAATATGCGCATTCCCGTGGCGTAATTCATCGAGACATCAAGCCCAGTAATTTTCTAGTGAGCACCACCAGCGGTGCAGAATCCGTCAAGATTTTGGACTTCGGCGTGGCCAAAGTCTTGGATGCAGATACATTTCAACGCCTGACTAGAACCGGAGCCATGGTCGGAACGCCGCTGTACATGAGCCCTGAGCAGTGCCGCGGTGATGCAGTTGACGCCAGAAGTGATATCTACTCGCTCGGCTGCATGCTCTATGAAACACTTTCCGGCAGTCCACCGTTTTCCGGTGAAACTCCGCTGGACGTAATGTACAAGCACCTTAATGATACGGTGCCACAACTAGGCAGTACAAGGCTCGGACCTGTTGCGGTGCGAGCGATGGAGAAAGATCCAATCGACAGGTTTCAATCAGTCGATGAGTTTCTTGCCGCCCTATCTGCTCCTTTCCAGGCCAGTCTTAAAAGACGCAGGTCTGCCATAAAACGCGGACGCCGAGCACCCTTGGTAACTACAGCGTTACTCATAATGGTACTTATGGGCGCCACCTTCCAACTTACCAGACAAAATCCAGCAGAGACAAACGACACACACAAAAAAAGTCACATGGAACTGCTGGTGCCATTCTACGAAGCCTCGAGACACGATTGGAAATGGAATTGGAAGAATATCGATGAGCAACTGCTCGAACTGTCTAACCGAGACCTCAACGAGCGCCAAAAGGCAGATTTGCTCGGGTTTCAAGGACTA
>JADYXS010000114.1 GCA_021772155.1 Candidatus Obscuribacter sp. | reverse complement strand
GCAGGTTCTGCGGTTCCGCATGTGCTGGCTGGAAAGTTCGATGAAAACGATCGCCTTTTACCGGGTCGACCCTCAATAAAAACGCCAACTCAGATTTCAATAGGAGTCACACAAAACGGGAAGGCATTCAACATTCGCGAGGGCGGAGTTATCATGATCACACCGTTCAGTTATACAAGGCAATGCGAACAGTTTTCCGGACCGACATTTTCAAACCCAGGAATCCTGAGTTACGACAGTAGCGGAATATTCAAGGCCAAAGCGCTTGGTTCAACTGACGTCAAATATTCAAAGGTTTGCTCAACTGCTCGCCAAGCCTTCAAAGTAACGATTAACGTAGTGAGCAGATAAGCCACTCATGAAGGCGTGTATTGAACTTCAGCTTATTCGTCGTTATCCACTGAGCACTTGATTAGAATAGATGGGCTTCTGGAAGTAACATGGCAGAAACTCATACTCAAACTGATCTTGATAAGCTTCGTGACCGCTGGGGCGAGCTTTCCGTTGAGCAGCGTATAGAAGAGTTCCGCAGGCTATCCACCGCAGATGCCCAGGAATTTTTCTCCGAGCTTAATGCCCTAGATCAAGCTGAGCTCTTACAGCAAATGACTCAAAGTGAGCGGCGACTTTGGTTTCGCTCACTCGCGCCGGATGATGCTGCTGACATCATTCAGGAGCTGCCAGAAGAAAAGCGCAAGGAGTACTTGGATCTAGCTGATGCTACGACGCGCAGCGAAATCATCGCCTTGTTGGCATACAAAGAAGATGTCGCCGGCGGATTGATGAGTCCGCGGTATGCCCGGGTTCGCCCAGACATGACTGTGAGTGAAGCTATCAGCTACGTAAGGCTCCAGGCTGTAGAGCACGTAGAAACTATTTACTACATATATGTCTTGGATTCAGAGCAGCATTTGCTTGGTGCCCTGTCTCTGCGGGAACTGTTCGCGGCACCGAACGGCAAGCTAATCCAAGAGATCATGAATACCAACGTGATTACCGCAGACGAACAAATGGACCAAGAAGAGCTTGTTCGCTTGTTTGCACAAGAAGATCTTCTTGCCATACCTGTAGTCGACAGCGAAAAGCGCATGAAGGGAATTGTTACCGTTGACGACATCGTCGACGTAGTTTCTGAAGAAGCGACCGAAGACATTCAGAAGATGGGTGGTACCGAGGCTTTGGATATGCCTTATCTTCGTTCCACGTTGAGTGAAATGATTCGCAAGCGGGCCGGTTGGCTCACCGTGCTGTTCGTTGGTGAAATGCTTACAGCAAGCGCCATGGCTCACTACGAAGGAGAGATAGCGAAGGCGGTTGTCTTAGCCGTCTTTCTTCCGCTTATCATCAGCAGTGGCGGTAACGCCGGCTCTCAGGCATCTACCTTGGTTATCCGAGCTATGGCGCTTGGCGAAGTGAAGTTGACTGACTGGAAAAGAGTGGTGCGTCGAGAGATCGTATCCGGTCTGGCTCTAGGACTGATTCTCGGGGTCATAGGGGTGCTTCGGGTCGTTCTCTGGGAGCAATTGTTCCACAGCTATGGTCCGCATGCCCTTAAGCTTGGTATCACAGTTGGTATCAGTCTGGTTGCTGTTGTGATGTGGGGAAGTTTGACGGGATCGTTCTTGCCGTTTGTACTGAGACGACTTAAGTTCGACCCAGCCAGTGCTTCCACGCCATTCGTCGCCACGATGGTGGATGTTACCGGTGTCGTGATTTACTTCTCGACCGCAAATGTTTTGCTGAAGGGGTCGCTCTTGTAACGTGACGCGAGGGCGAGCCGCGGTGTGAAAGAGATACCCGTTGCATCGGCGGCGGTGGTGCTCCGATCTGTAGGTAAGTTGTGTAGTCATAAGCGGAGCCATGTCCGAGTTGGCTTAGGTTTGGTATGTATGGTGGCGGAGGTGGTGCCAGGGTTGTGCCATGCCCTACTTTGGTGGGAAATTTTTTCCACATTCTGGTTAGTTCAGCAAGCTGCAACGCTTCCTGGTTTCTGCCTGAATAGACTCCTTCTCCGACCATCGCGGCATTAGTCTTCGGCTGCGGCAGAGCACTTGCAGATGCCAGCAAAGAGGCTGAAGTAAGTGGTGCCAGAAGTTTGTCTATGGCAATGGCAGCACCGCCGGCGGCGTCATCCAAGGCATTGCGGTAACCCTGATCCGTGCCACCTAATGCTTGGTAAACAGCTCGACGCGCAACTACCATGGCATTGATGCGTCGTTGTCTATTGGACAGCGTTCGTAGTTGAGCATTGGTTCGGTCCAATTCAGCCATACTCAGCTTGCCCGCCTCGAGCGAGCTGGTGCGACGAAGTTGTTCTTCATTGATGCGCTGTTCTATAGCAATCAAGCGTCGCTTGAGGCGAATAATCTCGACTCTGTTCAATTCAGCTACAAGCTGGCGTTTACTATCGTCGTTGAAAGTCGTGCGGTCATCCGGGGACCAGGGAGCATCCGCGACAAGGTGTGTGTCGACGTCCAGAAGACCATTGCGCTGACGGCAGTACTCAACCTGCACTGTATTGTTCTCTCCTCCCGGAGTTATCAGCGAAGAGCGATTGCCGAGCGGGCGCCCAGAAAAGGAGAATTGAGCCATATTCGGATTCAGATTGCGAACTTCAATGAGGCTCGGAACGTTAGTTCCGATGACGCGAATCTGTGCACGTTCCGTTGCTGCGTCTTTCGGCTCATCGAGACTAGTTGGCGGTCCTGGCGTAAAGCTAAAATCCAATTTGCAAATGTCGACTTCCACTGTATTAGAAGTCTCTTCCCCGGTCGTAACGTACATTTCGCGCAGTGGACCAAGACTCAATCGCCGCGGGGCTGTTGCCAGCAAGCAGACGCCTGAACCGGAAAATACATCGGCGTCGTAACCGTCGATCATGATGTGATCGCCATCGGCTTTGCCGGAGAGATTCTTGCCAATGAGAACGAATGGTTGATTAGTTTCAATCGCCGACGGCGCATAGGCAATCGTCGGTGCCTGCTCATTGGCTACAACCGACTCTTCGATACGGTCAACAGCTTCTTTGGCGTGCTTCTCTGCTACCAGATAGCCGCCCCGGGTCACCTCGTAGTTGTTGCCTCCGGAGATTTCGCCATCTGCCTGCAGAATGCCAATTGTCATGGAAGTGACTAATGGCACTACGAAGTTTGCCTGCCCAAGGCTGTCGGTTGCCACGGTCTTGCCGTTAATTGAAACTGCCGCTGCCGGGACAGGTTTTCCCATGTGGTCATAGACGCTCACCCAGGCTTTTTTTCCAGGCTCGAGCACCGGCACCGCAAACAGTCTAGGTATAGCAGTCTCGGCCGCCGGGACCGTTGAATTGGTGATTTTGTCGGAGGCGTTGGCGATTGGCGATTGTGAGAACAACGCCAGCCAGGCCAGGAAAGCCGAAAGATGAGTTTTCTTCATGCGATGCCGCCGATCACTACTGCTGTCTATATTCCCGGCGTTTCTAACGCGCAAGCGTGCAAACAGACATAATTCAGAAAAAGGGAGCATTTCAGTGGTCTTGCCAAATGGATGTGATACAACACATGGGTGCATTTGCCCTTGAGGTTGCCGTGGCTGAGAACACCCTGACAAGTCTCCAAAGATCGCTGGCCTCCCGGCTTATCTCCCTGGCCGAAGAGTCTTTGGGGCGCGGAGAAGTGAGCGAAGCTGAGCGGCTATATCGCGAAGTGCTTCACTTCCTGCACCTGATACTTGAACCCGACCACGTTGAGATTGCCAAAACCCTGTACAAGCTGGCATACATTCTCGAATATCAAAACAAAGCAGTGGAATCGATCGAGCTGATCAATCGGGCGCGAGCCATTCTGCGAAACGCCGACCGCGAAGTACTCAGCGTCGATATGTTGTTCGCGTCTTTCGCCTCAGAACGCCCGAACTGATCAGCCTGTCCTTCGCTGTCGCTTCGGGCATCCGTGCGACCAACTGCGCTGACAATAGTTACCCGGTGCGCTGCAATGGCGGTGCGTTAAAAGGCAGTTAAACGCCGCGAATGAGCCGGGCAAACGTGTGACATGCGCGGGCGAATTTTTGCGCCGTGTCACTAAGTTCCTCAATGAACTGGGTTACATAGTTAACGACGACTTGAGCCTGATCATCTTGCCAGGTAACTGCTAACGGCTGTGCCATGACTTGTTCGCTCACGACTAAGCCTGCGTTTCCGCAAGTGTGGCAAATTGGTTCCATGGCTGGAACGATGAAACGGCATCTTTTGCAATATTTGGAGTGCATGTGTTGTTACCTCATGCGCGGTGATGTTCGAAGACCTCGCCCAACGGTGCTTTGTTCCAGTGAGCTTTTACAACAGCATAGGCTCAGGAAAATAATTGGCGAGCCGGCGAAAAAGTCTCCGGCCCGCCCACGTGCGAGGTGTGGAAAATACTACTACACTCATCCATGGGGATGTCCCCTAAGCGGATCATGTTTTCCGCAGTGCCGCTTGTCCACTTTTATCGCACGAGGTTGCTGGAATGGCTAATACACGGGCATTCCAGCAATGTCACTATTGTTCAGTCTGTTACAGAAGATGACTTCCCATCGCAGGTATCAGCCATCTAGCAAAACGTTTATTCGCGCCTTGGCACAGACTACCAGTAAAGCAAGTCACCTATTGGAAGTCAGCTGCTGATGCCCCGAGGAGGTTATGCTCATGCAAGAAGAGTCGATCCATGTGGACCAAGCTAAATGCGCACATTCACCTTGCTGGTGTGTGGCACAACAGGGCGACTACTACTGTAGCGCAGAGTGCAAGGAAGAAAGCACAGAACAGCAAAAACAGCTGGAGTGCGGCTGCCCACATCAAAACTGTGAAGGGCACCATAATCACTAGTTCAGGCTTACACGCAACAGTTGTTTTTCGGAACTTTTAAAGCGGCGCGTATTCTTCCCATTGATTGGTGGCATTGCGTCTAGGGGCTCTAATATGGCAAGATTTGACCGAGTCCCAATCGAGAACTTCTCGCGAGTTTCGAGCAGCGTTTTTCGGGGAGCGGCGCCAACTTTGGGCTCGATGGAGTTCCTTCGTGGTCTGGGCGTTAAGACGATCATAGACTTACGGAAGGTATCCAGCGAGACCACCGACGCCCACTCATGGGCCGTTGCGCACCAACTCAACTATTTCAATATTGGCACCGGTTATGTCCAACTGCCAGACTCGGTTGTGGCGGCATTTCTCGCGGTTTCGTTGCATCCTGATTATCAACCGATGTTCGTTCACTGTAGCGACGGAATAGATCGCACGGGGGCGCTTGTTGCTATTTACAGGGTAGCAGTCGAAGGTTGGCCGCTTGCGTGGGCGTACAGTGAAATGGAAGCGCACAATTTCCACGTCTGGCAGGTCTTCCTTAAACACGCGGTGAACCGCATCGGCGAAAGGATGACACCACTCACGTTCCAGCAGCGCTTATGGGCTGTGCAAGAGCTTGTGGAATCGAATCTATTTACAGTGAAGTAGCAAATTATGGAACATTCAATAGTGCCGTCCACGATTTCGTTTGAAGCACTGCTATTGGTTCTGAACCAGAAGCCGCTAGATCCAACCGATCAATATCGAAACGTTTACATCATACAAATGATCCAGCACTTGCAGCTTCTGATTCTGCAGGACCGGCGAAGGTCTACTCGTTCGTGAGGAGAATGACCATGAAAAACTATTCTTCGTTCGAGCGAGCCATGATGAGTGGCGCGACTCGCTTTTGGATATCACTGATCGGGATCTCTTTTACTTTCGCCTTGGGACGTGTCTTTGCACAGGCGTTGGGCAGGTTGCTGGCGGTGCCAGAAGAGAAGATGGTGGAGATCGCAAATCGTCCAACGGAGAGCGTAACCATAAGCGCTGATCCCAGTGATGTTTATAAGGTAGCTCGTCAATTAGAGTACTTTGATCGATTTCTATTCGGCGTGGACAAATTCAATCTCATCAACCCGTCTACCGCCAGGCTCGTTGTTGGCGAAGGCGGGAATGAATATGGCTTGCATTTAGAGGTTATTGCAGATCAACCGGGAGAGTTCTTCGCCTTGCGCATCGAGCTCAACGGTCGCTTATATGGGACTTGTGCCGTCCGCTTTGACGGTTTACCGGGAAATACTGGCACGACAGTAAGCGTGCTCACCAAATACAAAATGCGACTTCCAGATGGGGCGATGAACGCAGTTCGTCCGGTGGTCTCGCGAGAGGTTGATGTTTACCTGCGCAACTTGAAACGTCTTTGCGAATTGACAGTTGCTGAGCCGGCCCTGGGTTGACAGTTGCCGATCCGGTGATTGTATTGGCAGCGGGAAGGTGTAGCGGTGCCACATATTCTGGTTCGCCGCACGGCTCTTGTTCTTGTTACTAGCGGGATTAACCCCTCAGCTGATGTGGTCGTTAAACAGAGTGCCTTGAGTTGCAATTTGCGGCGACGCCCATTGGCTCTGGCTTTCAAAATGTGAAGATAGACGAAACGTGGAAAATCCCCACCATATGAGCGCATATATGGTCAGCCCGTATATGTATGAGGTTGGCACTATCAGTTCAGATAGCGGTATAGAAATGGCCTAATCAATGCTCTATCGTTTGTCCTACGGATTTTGAGACGGACGAGCAGGCGCGGACCGACTAGGTTTGGTGCGTTTTGTAAGCGTTCTTGCGCAATGTTGAGTGCGGAAGGTGATTGTTATGGGCGAATATAAATTTCTTTGGGAATCCTATGAATCTCTAGCCTCTTCCGCCCGTAAACAGGGCAATTGGGGCAAGGAAGCCAGAATTTTGAAGGAAGCCTTTCGCGAGTGCGAAGCGTTCAGAGAGCTTGATTCTGCGCTGATTGACATGGCTTATGATTTGGCCGAATTGAACCTGTCGCAAGGAAGATTCGAAGAAGCTGAAGCGCTTTATCGCTCAGTTCTTGAGGTGCGCGAGAAATTGCTCGGGCATACCCACAGGGACGTCGTGGAGAGTTTGAAGCGCGTCGGCATTGTGCAGATTCTGGCTTTCCGCGCTGAGGCACTTGGTTCGAAGACTGTTCGTGCTCCATTATCGTGGTCGGACGGACTAGCGGCAACGTCTTAGAACGGCGGCGCATGGCGCACGCCCCTACGTTTGCACCCCCAATAAGCGCGGGCGTTCCGGCGCGACATGCTTAGTGATACTGTATACGGTGCACGTGCACTTAGTCGATCTCGATTTCCAGGTTTTGTCCGTCGACAAAAACCTTATAGGCTGTGATGTTGCCTCGAGCAGGGGAGTTTAAGGCTTCGCCGCTCGCCAGGTCGAAGGATGCGCCGTGCCATTCGCACGTTACGCTCTTGCCTGCCAACATCCCGTTGGCTAACGGTGCTCCCATGTGACTGCAGGAATCATCAACGGCGTAGTAATAGCCTTTCACGTTGAAGAGGGCGATTGCCTTGCCGTTCAGCTGTATGGATTTGCCCTGTCCCGGCTTGATCTCATCAATTTGGGCTATTTTGAAACGCATGGGTGCCTGCTCTATATTTTTCAATCCAGACAATATTAGATCATTTACCGCCGAAACGTTAGCCCACAGCAGAGTTCTAGGACGTTGTGTCCTGAAACACGCAAGCTAAGGGCGTTTATGGCTGTGCTTGATCGTGAAATATATATGATTTCCCTTTACAAAATAGACGCTATCACCTACCACAGTGTCTTTCAGGGCGCGGCATAATGAAGGGACAATCGCGATAGCGTTTCAGCCTCGATCATGCTCTTCAGTCATAGAGCTGATTTGGCTAAGTTCGTCCAAGTAAAAAACTGGTGCAAAATGGTAAGTAAAGTAGTCATTGGAATATTTGATAATTACGAAGTCGCCGGTGAAACCTTGGACGGGTTGAAGGCGGCTGGCTTTTCTGGCGATAGCGTTTCGATCGTCGGTAAAGATCTTGACGATATGCGACCGACAACCGCGCATGTCCTTGAAATCGACAATACGTTCAAATTCGTCAGGAACATGACGATCGCTGGTGCAGTCAGCGGCTTGCTGGTTGGGCTGGCAAGTGTTTTGATCCCGGGTATGGGTGGATTTCTGGTGGCAGGACCAATCATGGCCGCGATCAGCGGTGCCTCGGCTGGCACGTATATCGGTTTTCTTGCTGGTGTATTGGTTCACTTTGATGTGCCTGAATACCAAGCCAAGATCTACGAAAGGCAATTGACTGCCGGAAAGATACTGTTGGCTGTTCATACGGACGATCCGGAAGAGCGGTTCAGCGCCGAACAAATTATGGACGAACATGGAGCCATGGAAGTAGAAACTAAAGCTGCGTAATCGATTTGGAGCGTCTATGCCGAACAATCAAGTGCCTTATGACACATCTTTTGCTTATGCCTACAAGTGGACTGAGCCTGAACAGGACTTGGACAAGGCTCTGTTAATCTTGACGATTCAGATCGATGAGCAACACGATGGTGCCGGCTGCCCAGCTGGCAAAGAAGACTATTGGCAAATTGAGTCCTTGTTGGCTAGTAATCCGAACACCCCCAGTCCGGTGTTGGATCATATTTCACAATGCTCTCAATGTCCGAAAGTTCTTGAGCGGGTAGCCGAGAACCCGAACGTCAGTCTTGACACGCTTAACAAGCTGGCTCAGTCCGAGCACACCGAAGTACGATCGGCCGTTGCCGAGAATTTGAACGCTGACACGGAAACAATGTCCAGATTGGTTCACGATCCGCACATCGACGTGCGCTTCTCCTTAGCGGAAAATCCGAACCTGCCGATGGATGTGCTGGAAGAGCTTTGCACAGACGAGAACCCATATGTGGCTTATCGAGCACAGGTAACGCGAACCAAACTCGGTGGAGCAGCCTCGGTTGAAAGTTTGCCTGCGACCGAGCGTACCCAGGCTGTCCGCCGCGTGGGTTAGCTCAAACAAAAAGAGCGGCATATAGCCGCCCTTTCCTGTGCAAACAGAGGAAAAACTTTAGTTCAAGTAACCTTTGAGACCCGGAACGCGTTCGTTCGTGCGTAATTTTTTCATCGCCTTAAATTCGATCTGGCGCACGCGTTCTCTGCTCAACCCAAGCACCGTACCGGATTCAGCTAGGGTGAGGGGTTTGCCGGATTTAAGGCCGAAGCGCAAGTTGATTACGTCCTGCTCCTGTTGAGCTAGGCATTGCAGCAGAGTTGTAATGTCTTTTGTCAGTAACTTGCTTGCGGCTAGTTCTTCCGGCGGCTGAAGGCTCTCGTCGGTGAGAATGTCGCCAAGCGTGCGTTCGAAACCATCTTTTGTGGCGGCATCCAAGGAAAGCAATCCTTTAGACGCGCCGAAGGCAAGCAAGACTTTCTCGCGCTCAAGTCCTGATGATTCGATAATTTCCTCAAGCGTTGGTCGGCGTCCCAGTGTTTCAGCGCATTGCCGAACGACTCTGCTGAGTCGGCTCATAACTTCCGTCATATGAACTGGGATTCGAATGGCGCGAGACTTATTGGCAATTGCTCGAGTGATGCTTTGGCGAATCCACCATGTTGCATACGTGGAGAACTTGTAACCGCGCTCAGGATCGAATTTTTCAGTGGCTCGGATCAAGCCCAGATTGCCTTCCTGAATCAAGTCTTGAAATGAGATACCACGATTGATGTAACGGCGAGCGATGCTTACCACCAGGCGAAGGTTCGATTGCACGAGTTTGCGGCGGGCAATCTCGTCTCCATTTCGCGTTGCTCGGGCTAATTCAATTTCCTCGCGACCGTTGAGCAACTTATGACGGCCGATTTCGCGTAGGTACACTTTAGTCGAGTCTTCTTCTACGAAGGTATCAGCAGCGACAGGCTTTTCGGCATCGTCGTCGTCGTCGTCGGCGACGAAACCGAAATCGTCATCAACATCGATACGGGCACCAAACTCAACTAAATCGTTTGCGTTCCCCCATTCATCAACTTTGGTCTTCGTGGCTGTTTTGCTCGATTTTCTCATTCATACCCCTGCTATTTGAGAAGCGGAACTGGGTTTTTGTTGCGAGCAGCGGAAGCCGCAGCTAGCTTCTGGTGAGCTATCCGCTGCGCAGTGTTTTCGCCGTAACGCCTTGCCCGACTATATTCAATTTGCCCGATCACGCAAATATTTGTCGGTTTTTCTCTGTATTGAAAAGAAGTATTACCAAAGAAAAGCGCACCCCATCGGGAGCTCAGCCATTCGATGGTGCAGTTCTTCATTCCGCATGACAGGCAAACGCTTGGAGGAAAAACTCTGAAGACCGCTTGTGTACTGATGTTGGCAGTATTGCGGAATTCGCCGCGCCACCTGTCGCAGTGCAAGTTCAGCCGTTGAGTCTTTCCACATTGGCTTGAATGCCGCCTTTCGTGCCGGACGAAAAGCTCATCAGTAAGACTGCGGAATTTGGCTGGCGGTCTCAGGACCTGAATAATGAGGGGATTTTGAGAATTGAGACGTGATTATTGGGCGGAATCCGCTGGAGAAAGCGACGACGGAATTTGGACCAGAATTTGCAACAGCAAAGCAAGTCGGTTTCATCGGTTTGATTCTGCGCAAACGCGAAGGGGCCGTCTCCTGTACATTCGACGGTAGTAATACCGCGCAGGAAAGCGAGCCCCTTGACATCTCTAACTTACCGCACCTTTTCCAACACGTAAATTGGAAAACCTTCAAAAATTTGGTTCCTATTTTACTTTTCGGTTTTAGATACTGATGTTTAGTCAGAAGGTGCTTTGTTGGAATTGCCTCCCGGTGGACTTCTTGGACATCAACGGTGCAAGCAGAGGGTTGGAGCAATTATTTTTGCGTGAAGTGATTTCGTGGACTATCAGCTGCGCCTACTCGGCTTCGTTAGTTTCTGTACCTGTGGCAGAGCAGACAAGTGTTACAGCCCGTTCGTCGCTACGGGAATTTTCCTGCTCGGAGGACGGTGAAGCGGCAGCAACGCTTGGCGAGCCCGTTAGCGTTTGCAGCAACGCTTCTAATTCCAACTTCATCCATTTGATATGTGAATAGCGCCTTTCAACCTCTAGCTCAGTTGCCTGCCGGAGAATCCGCGCAAGTTCGTCGGAAACGTCTGCACGTTTCGATTTGATGTCGACGGTAGTAATCGGTTTTGGATCGGACCCGACCAGTAGGAAGGACATGGTGGCGCCCAGCGCATATATGTCGCTTTGCGGACACGGCAGTTCTCGCAGTTGCTCAGGCGGTGCGTAAGAGTGTTTTCCCATTGTGCTGGTCGTCTTGCGAGTTTTCTTGCCTGCTGCCAGGCTAAAATCAATCACTTTAATTTCGTTATGCTCGGCGTCAAAGATCACATTGTCTGGTGCAATGTCACGGTGCACGACAGGCGGTGACTGTTCGTGAAGATATTCCAGAACCTCACTGATTTGCAATGCGATGCGAATGGTTTGCTCTTCATAAAAGCTTCCATTCTTCTTGATGAATTCTCGTAAAGACTGTCCTTGTGCTCGTTCCAGCACAAGATACAACCGGCGATCTTCGGCGAAGAAGTCTATCATTCGAACGATCCGTTCGTGCTTCAGCTCGCTCAACAAGGTGGATTCCGTTTCGAACTCGCCTGCCGATTCCACCAGGGCGCCAACACTATCGGCGGAGGAAAGGATGAACTCCTTGAGCACAATCTCGGCTCCATCAGCTTGTTGAGCGACATAGACACTTGCCTGCCCACCTGAGGATAGGCGCTCCTTTACCGTTAACTGTCCATCGCGCAACTGATCGTTGGGCTTCAATGCGCCTGCTCGCTTGCGCGGCATTTTGTCAGTTAGCAATTCGAACCACATCTGGGTGTATCTCGGGGCCTGCATTACTGATGAGCCCAGCATGCGATCCTGGACTCGCTGGTCGAGCACTGCATGCGGTGCCCAGTTTTTGACCGCATAGAACAACCGTGCGCGTTCGTCACCGTCAAGATCAGAAAGATTGACCTTTATCTGAGACCCAGTCCTGCCCGCTTCTTGGACTGTGCAGAAGTAGATTGATTCATTCGTCGGCATGCGTTCAGCGACGCCGTCAATGAACTGCGCACCTTTATTCATCGCTTTGTAAAAGATCGAGTCAGCGGAGAAAACCGTTTCCGGCAGTGGATACATTTTGATCTCGTGCGGAGCGGAATAGCCGACGAATTTCACTTCCTCCCACAGAAGGGAGTCGCGCCCGCTCCAAGGCATGTTCCATGTCAGAACCTGACTGAACCAACCGTGCAAATAGCGGCGGATGCGCTGCTGGGTAATTTCTACGCGCGACTCATCGCCACTGAAATTCAGTGGGAACGTAAACCATGTGCGAATGAATAGGATGCTCAGGCACCACGACAAACTGTAAATATACAATCCGATCACTACGAATATTTTTTGGAACTGCGGATCGTGCGATGGAAAACCCAAAATGGCATCCACTCCCAGCATTTGATAGAACAGGTAGGTAATAGCAGCTGGCAATCCGCACCCGAATACAGCGATGCAAGTGATTCCAAATGCCGGTGAGTGGAAGAAATTCGATTCTGCTTCCTCCTCATACTTTCGACGGTTCTGCACGAAGGTCATTGTTTCTGCGGTACTAAGTGCAGTCGACTGACCTTTCTCCCCATGCTTTGATGGCAAAAGGCCTTTGATCCAATATCCGAGCATCCAGAGAAGCGAGAACGGAATGCAGAACAGATACAGGGATATCAAAATGAAAGGACGCACCTGACCGATGCCTTCGCGCAATTCCTGGACGATCCTGGAAGTGCGGACTTTGTCAGGTATCGCTCGCTGGGCACGCAACCGCCATGATACGGGCATGCGCGGATATGCAGCCTCTATGCCGGACCAGATGAGAGCAAGCGGAAGCCAGACGATGAGTAGCTTCGGACAGAGCAAGAGCACGAATACCACCGACAGCGGCACCGAGTGCACGTAGAGTTCGTGCCGCAGGCATTTTTTCAGTTCAGTAGCGAGGACCTCGTTGCTGAGTCTGCCGGGAGCCGCTGCAGTGGCGGCTACTATTTGCAGCTCTTTGGCAGTTGTCGATTGTTCCTGTTGCGGCGGCCCTGGAACAACCATCGGTGGCATCCCATCCAGTGGCATCCCATCCCGTTGTTCCTTCAGTTCCATTCTTCAACCCGCTGTGCTTGCCTTTGCTTGAGTTCGATTATGCACGACGGCTCGGCTGCATCTAACTCCTCGATTACGACAGCGGGCGCTGCTGCGTTTTCTTGCTCGAGTACGCACGTGGGCTTTGCGTCATTGTTTTGCTCGAGCGGTGGTCTTCCATCAAGTAGCCTTAATGCTGCCGCCATCTTGGCCAGTATCTCTGATGCTTCTTGGTTCTTGCTGTCTTGGGCTTCGAGCAGTCGCTTTTTGACGTGCGCAAAGGTTTGCGGTCGATCATTCAAATCGAACTGTGTGCATGCTAAGACCAGGTCATTGAGTTGATCCGATACGTACTGCTTCACTTTGGGCTCGCACGGCGTTAGCGCGACTGGCTCCTGTGCCGTAAGCCAATAGTGCAGCGTACAGCCGAAGCTGTAAATGTCACTTTGAGGACCGGCCTGGCCTTGCAACTGTTCCGGCGATACGTAGCACTGCTTGCCAATAATTGTGCCGGTGATACCCTCCATGAATTGATGCGCGGCACCGAAATCAATAACGCGGACACTGCCGTCGTCAGCCAGAATCAGATTATCGGGCGTCAGGTCTCGGTGGACAATAGGTG
>JADYXS010000113.1 GCA_021772155.1 Candidatus Obscuribacter sp. | reverse complement strand
TACACTCTTAGTTCAGATTCCTGACATTTGAATGTCAACTCATCATAAGAGCGCCGGCGTCCCGCCGGCTTTTGATCGTCGCAGGCGTGGCAGCATAAGATGCTGCCACCACAAGGGCAATCAGGTGCCGGCGGGACGCCGGCGCTCCCGGGTGATCAATGCCGGCGGGAAGCCGGCGCTCCCGGGGTCTCACCCAAGCGTTAAGTGAACTGTATTGGAGCTAGAACTGAAAATACACAAACTGTGGCGAGATGTCTGGCGACAGAACGAGAAGCACTATAATCAAACCGGCCAGGTATACAGGCTTGAAGAAAGGCATCCAGCGGGGCTCCGGCATAACACCTGGCGTCCCTTCAAAACTGTGCACCAGAAATTGCGCGGCATAAAACAGGATTAGAAGTAATGGCATCAACGCGAAGATGACCGAACTTTCCGTATTGATTATCGTCGGTATCCACATTGTCGTGCCGGCCGGCTGTGCCACTAGCCCAAACATTTTGCCCAATGCCAAAGATGCCACTGTCATGTCCGGTGAACGGAAGATTGCCAATCCCACAGCGAATGCGTTGAAAGTCAGGAAAATCGCCACATAACGGAACCACCCAGCTTTCGAAATGGCAGCAAGCATGGCAACTTTTTCTGTGGCAATTTGCCAAAGCCGATGGATCACAATCGTCATGCCAGCAAAGAATCCCCAGATGACGTAGTGAGCCCCAGCTCCATGCCACAGTCCGCACAGCCCCATCGTAATCATCAAATTGCGGTAAGTAACCAAACCGCCGTTACGATTGCCCCCGAGGGGAAAGTAAACGTAATCCCTGAGCCAGGTGGAAAGCGAGATATGCCAACGACGCCAAAAGTCGAGCACCGATTCCGCCATGAATGGCAGATTGAAATTTCGCGGTATACGGAAGCCCATCAACATCGCCGAGCCGCGAGCCATATCGGTGTAGCCAGTGAAGTCAAAATAAACTTGGAAGGCAAACGTCCAGCAAGCTAGCCAGAAGTCTGCGCCATTGAGCAACTGCGGGTGGGCATAGCAGCGGTCAACGAAAACGGCCAGGGAATCGGCAAGCACCACTTTCTTGAATAAACCGAAAATGATTAGTTCGATACCTTCATTGAAGCCTTTTCTGTCCAGCTTCTGTGGTTCATGCAACTGCGGTACGAAGTCCTGATAGCGTTTGATCGGTCCGGCGATTTGTGTGGGAAAGAATGCAGCAAATAAGGTGAAGTCCAGAAAGCCTTTCACAGGCTTGCCGCCACGGTACACATCCACCAGATAGTGGACGAATTCAAACGTGAAGAACGAGATGCCCAAAGGCAAAATGATGTTGAATGACGCCGGTGGATTGTGCACTCCGACGATGGACACAATGTTATTGGCTAGTTCTATAGCAAAGTTAGTGTACTTGAAGTAACCCAAAACAAAAACGTTCGCTAATACACCTACAGTCAGCACCAGCTTCTTGTGATTCGGGAATTTCTCTAAAAGTAGTCCGAAAGCGTAGTTGACGACTGTCAGTGCAAAAATCAGAATGCCATAGATGGGCTTCCAATAGATGTAAAAGATGTAGCTCGCCACCGTCAGTAATGCCGTTCTTGCCCGAAACGGCAGTATCCAAAACAGGAGCACGACGATAGGAAGGAAGATCAGATAAGCTACGCTATTGAATAACATTGCTAGTTACCTGCAGGCGAAGGAGACGCGCCAGCCACTTGTCGTGGATGACTGGCTTTCAGATCGGCGACAAGCTGAGTGTTAGCGGCCACAGCGTCGGCGATGGCATCCAGTGTTTTCTGTCCGCCTTTATCGGTCATGTGACCCCAATCGGTCCAATCATTGGGTTGATAGCGACCGGAAATATTGGCGTCCACAAATGTACAGTTCCATCTTTTACTTACGTCGCGAAGCAATGCCAGATGGCGCTGGTATGTGGGTTCCCCCATAGTCCCTCGCGCCACGTCACTTGCCGGCGTATTCACCAGAACTACGTCAATGTTCCTGTCTTTGCAGGCCTGCATGAACAGCTCCAGCCAGGCAGTTTGAATCTTGAACATTGACGGATTCGGCTTTCCGACCTTGCGTTTGGCATCCCAAGCCGAATCAAGATACCGATAAGGAGCATCCGGTTTGGCGATCCAAAATCCTCGCTCCAATTCGTCTTTGAAAAGTGCCAGGGACCGTTCATCATCGGGAATCGCGTCCAGTGGGCTCTTTTGAAAGCGATTGAGCACCGGAGCGGCAGCATCGCGCAATGCAGCTGAGCCAATGTTTTGAAGTGGCTTAGCCTTGTCCTTCAAATAAATCGCCTGTTGCAACCAAAACTTAGGACGTTCCCAAACTCGCGGAACCAGCAAATCGGCAGATTCATGACTGGGGGCAAATCGAGAAAGGTACTGATAGTGCTTGGTGCCTGCAGGTGTGTTAAATGTATTGTCAAACAAGTCGCGCGGACTGACTCCGAGCACAACCATCTTCGGTGCGCGTTCCGCGTTGAACAACGCGCGCACGATCATGCAATCATCTGAAATCATCGCACCGGGCAGTCCAAAATTGAATGCTTTCGCATGCGTACCGGGCGCACGTCTTTCAATTGCATCGGAAAGAGCGCGACTCTCGTGATCTACGATCAACTCTACGGGCTGCTTTCGGTGAGACGCTTCGGCAAACCAGACCGAGTGCATAACGATTGAACAGCCAAGAATGGCGATGTTGGCTGGGGGTTCTTGCTTTCTAAAATCTTGTGTCGCCCACCAAACCCATGTCCGGGCTGAAGGGAGACTGTCTGGATTGATTCCCTTAGTTGGATCGATGAGCAGCAGCGCGAAATTAACCACGACTAAAATCGCGATCGCACCGGCAATCGGGTATGCACGGAAAGCGCCCGTAACTCGGTCCTTCTTACTAACTTTATCCTGCATGCACCCGGCCCTTCACATGGTCGGTTGCCCAAGTTTGTTGGACTCCCGGAGCGGAGGATAGCAGCAGTAAAGTCCCTCTACCTGAACCTGTTTACATCTGACAGCTTGATAACATTTCTTCGAGCTTAATGATTCGACAGGTACGGTTTTTGAGCTTTGAGGACACGTTTCGAAGTTTGACAAAAGGTGCCAAAGGGTCAATACATGCCTATTTCAATGGCCGTTAGCAAGCGCCATCGTCCTCAGCAGCGCCCAGCCCTTGGCAACCGCAGTGAGTTTCACCCTTCTATAATCAAAAAGACTGTTTGTAGACTGTGAAAAAAGTGGAATAAGGATTCAGTGATAAACGGAAGCAGTGAGCTGTTTTCATCGGTCAGAAAAGCAGGATCATGGCGGGAACCGACATCGAAGCTGAAAAACCTCAAAATGATGAGGTGGTAACATCGAGACTACAGGGCTCCGTAGTGCTCGGCGGTCAGCTGACACCAGAAAACGGATTGCGCGAAATACTCGAGATCGTTGTTAGCACGAAGGAGATTCCTAACGGCCTGATTCGAGTGCTCTCGAAAGACGTCCGCGGATTCATCGCTATCGCAGACGGGACCACAATCACCGGCGCTCATGTGACATCAAGCTGTGAGTATGGCATCAAAGCTTTGCACAAGCTACTGTCGACTCCAAAAGGCATTGTGGTTTACATGGCCATGCAAGACCAGCCCATCGAGCTGCGTCAATCCATGACCATCCCCCTAGAGGAATTGCTGACCTGGAGTGCTCGCGACGCAGCAGGCACTGTGCCGCCACTGAACGAGGCCCTCAAATTCTTTGAAGCGACCATGTCCGACGCGGCAGAAACCAGTATCGAAGTAGCGTTGAATTTTAGCGGTCCTAGTTTGGAAGACTACGATTTCGACACTTACGCTGCATGGGGCGGAGAGCTTCCCGCTCTTTCATCAAATCTGGCTCGCATCGCTGCCCAACTTGGGCTCAAGCCCAGCATAATCGACCAAGGTCCTGTGGTGATGAGCAACCCAAGTCCGGTCGTGAACAACCCAAGTCCGGTCTTGAGCAACCCAAGTCCGGTCGTTGAAATTCTTGCTTCGGCTTTGGATTCGGGCGCTGAAACCAAACAGTTCAATTATGCAACCGAAGCGAGGCTGGCACCGCCGCCACCTACTTCACCAAATCCGCAACAGGCAGTTGAGACTAACGAGCAACTTGCTGCAAGGGCCCAAGCTGCTTATGATCTTGCAGCGCTCGAAGCGATTCCCAGTCCAAAAACGGACGCGTCGGCACCAGGCACCACATCCGGTGCCAATAAGCCATCTATAACCTTCAACCGATTTGCAAATGCAAAAAGCACCGCTCCTGCACAGTCCGGTAAAAATCAGCAGCAACAGGTAACTGACGATCTAGATCGAGCAATGCTTAATCAGCCGGTCGATGCAGATCGAACAATGCTCAATCAGACGGTCTCAACTCCGGCCTCGGTGACGCAAGCAAGAGTACGTCATGTAACACAGCAAGAACAAGACTTGAATCAGCTGGTTACCCAGCGGATGCAGGCTATAGATCCGCGGTCATTCATTGCAGACGGTCCCATAAAGGCTCTATCGCCTGTCGAACGACGAAAAATTGAAATTATGGCAATCGCTGGCGGTATCGTCGGTGTCGGGCTTTTCTTAGCTCTAGGCCAACAAGTTTTCAACATAACTACTTCGCATAACAAATTTGAATCCGGTCTGAAAGCTTTGAAGAGCGGCAATAACGGTCTTGCACAGGTCGAGTTGAGCACTGCAATCAAATTGAATGGCACTACGGCAGCATATTTCTATCGCGCCGTAGCCGAAACCCGCTTGGGTGACGTGCCTAAAGCGCTGGAAGATTTCAACACATTGATCAGAAGAGACCCGACAAATTTGCTTGCCCGTATTGGACGGGTGGGTTTATTCATCAAGAGCAAGGACTATGCACAGGCAATCGAAGGCAGCAATCGAATTCTACAGATCAAGCCTGATTGCTTTGATGCATACCGCTTGCGTGCTCTAGCTAACTGTGCCGACGGTAAATACAAAGATGCCATGGACGATGCAAACACGTATCTTATCGCAGCCAAGGCAGCACCTGATACACCAAAGGCCGACCTCGGCGCAGCTCTATCAACTCGAGCCTTCGCTGAGTTCAAACTGAAAATGTTTGATCCTGCAATCAAAGACTATTCTGACGCAATCGAACTGGACGGCAAAAATGCACACCTGTATTCAAGCCGCGCAGTTGTTTATAAATACGTCAAGGCATGGTCCAAGGCGCTGGCTGATGTGGAAACTGCGCTCCGGCTAGATCCCAGCGATGGCACTTTGTACAAACTACGTGGGCAGTGTTATGCCGGTACTGGCGATGTTATGAAAGCTGCTGCTGACCTCGACCGCGCAGTGAAGTTGAGACCATCCGTTGATACTTTTTTCCTTCGCGGCGATTCGCGGCTGGCCGCCAGAGACTTCCAGGGGGCTATGGAAGACTTCGAATATGTCATTTCAGTGACTCCCGGAAATAAGTTGGCCAAAGCGAAATATAACCTTGCGCGAGCGAATCTCAGAGGTAAAGCAACAACTATAGCTGTGACCAATGAACAAGACTCCGCCTTGCCACCAGCGAAAATTAAAGTGACAGGCACACCAAGCGATCTGATTCAGAAAGGCTACTTGTCACTCAAGGCCGGACAAACGAGACCAGCAATCGCTATGTTAACAGCTGCGGTCAAAGGCGACCCAAACAGCGCTGATGCACGCCGATACCTGGCATATGCCTTTGCACAGAATCAAGACAATTATAGTGCTGCGGCTCAATTTAGCGCTCTTGCCACCATGGAGAATATGTCGGTAGCTGATCGCTTGTCTTATGCCAAAGCTCTTATCGGGGCGAAAAAGATCGATAGCGGAATTGAGGTATATAGCTCCATCCTGACAGCAGAGCCCTCAAATGACGTCGCTCGCACCAGCTTGATCAAAGTCTGCCTACAGAACGGTTTGGTTAATCGCGCTACAGACTTGTGCAAAGAAGGAATCGCGCGAAGCACCGGCTCACCGCAGGTAGTGGAAACCTATCAATCACTACAACAGCAAGCATATCGCGCAGGTAAATAATCTGTTGCCTTACCGTCAGTCCGTTATGGCTGGCTATAGCAGCACGAGATGCCGCAGCCTTCCACGTGGTGCCAATCATCCAATGGATTTCATGCGCAAACGCATCACTGAAAGCGAAATGCCGATCGTTAGACCGGCATTTCAGTTACTTATGAATCCTACAAGTTAGTTGAGCAATCTGACAGGCTTCGGCAGCATGTCATTATTCTTGAAGAACGTTTCTGCATCGGATCCTGCCGTATACACTGGCTCGGGACCTGTGCCGTACAAATCGGCCTTGACGATCGTTCCCGTGATTGTTTTCTTATCGTCGTCATCTGCTCCGGCACCCATACTATCAATCCGAAAAGCCACAAAGCCAACGACAGGTTTATCACTGCTACCTTGAATTTTCCCGTTAATCACCGGCATGACTATGACCTTACCAATCCACGATGTCTTCAAAGCATTGATGTTTGTAGCTTGCACGCCATTGGTCATATCAATATCGGAACCCAATTTTACTTTCGGACTGGACAGTGGTCCAGGCTTTCTATAGTTCAACATCTGATCTCTGACATCATTGGCGTTGTGAGTCTTAAAGGCCGTCCACGCGAGATTCGATTTCCAATCAGCTTTTATCTGCTGCCCTACGGTTAGTGTCTTGAGTGCTACACCGTCTGGTCCTGGTTCGGTCAAACTAATCAGCAGAGGAAACAATGCCCCAGCTAAGGCCGTATCGGACGCGTGCGACAGACCAGCAAGAGCGGTACAAGTAACTGTCTGTCCGGCGCTCCCTATTACGTGCGCCCAGATACTTTTGATCTGCATACTTGCGACGACTTTGCACTGCCCTGTCAGCTCGTTCACGGTGGGCACAACTGGGAAAGTGACGGTAACATCGCAGTCAGCCAGAGCTCCATCTACGGGTCTGCCATCGGAAGAATTTAGCCTAGCAATTGTCTCGGCAGTCTGCGTAGCGATTGCTGGACCACCGGCTTCAAGATATTGATAGAGCTTGCTGGCCCCGGCCAGGGCCGCTGCGTCGACGGCTTTTTGTAGCTCGCCCTTAGTCGAATCAAAATGCATGCAGTCAACAGCAAATGCGCCGATTGCACCCATAATCGGCAACAAGGCAATGAATGCCAACGAAGCGAAAGCTCCCGAGTTGTTGCGTACATTGCATAATTTTTTCATTGCATTTCTCTCTAACTATTCAGTAACGAATGTCGCGAACGAACGGACTACAAAAGTATTACCGAGCTGGAAGGGATCCGGATTTGGGAACGGCGGTAAGCCGTAGGCTGTTTGAAGAGCTTTGTTGGGATAGATACAGGTCACGGTGACACTTTGTGGTGGAGCAGCACTGAATGAAATGGTGTATTGAGCATTGTTTTCCACAAATTTCGGAATGTGACTTGCAGTCAGGATATCTGTCACAGCCGTTCCCGAGTATCCCGCAACGCCTATCGCGGGATTTTTTCCGAATTCGATTGCAATCGCACGAGCGGTGTTACGCGCAGCAATATCGATGTTAGTTCGGATCGTGAAATAGTGGCTCGTCTCTAGCGTGGCAAAAAGAAGTGCAACAACCAGAGGTAATCCGAACGCAAGAGCAGCGCCAAGTTCGACAATTGAAACGCCATGAGAAGAACGCCGACGCGCGGCCCGCAAGGTGTGCATGCTCTTTTTGTCCAGGGACGGAATCACATTAGCCATTTTTAATATACGCTCGTTGGTAATGATTTGTCAACAGTTGTCAATCAGTCAAACATCGGTTAAATAAGGCCCAAATTTCGTTGGTTTGTTCAATAGTCAACTTTTGCTTTAGTGCCTCAATACAGGCTTGGCGGGCTGCGCGGGGCTCCTTTGCTCCAAGAAGCATATTGATCATTTCAACACGGATTCCTATCGCCTGAGGGTTGAGATTGAGGTATTCCCGATAGAACAGCGCAGCGCGCTTGATCCAGCCCTTTGACGCCAAACTGCGCGCATCAGCCAACTTGACACCAGCAACGTCGTTATTCTGGGCAGGTTCAGACGAACCACCTCCTCGAAGCCTTTGATCGGCTGCCGGAAGCGATACTTCCTCGTTCTTTGCGCCTGGAGTTGAATCATCAATCGCATATTGCACTTGGTCTGACGCTTCATCTTCCGCGACGAGCCTCATTTGTTCGCGAGCAAGCTGCGCGGATTGTTGGCCACCCATTCGCTGATTCAACATATAAGGAACTGTGAACAACGCTCCGACCAAACCAAACAGCATCACCGGCCCAATCATTTTTTCAGGAGAGAAGCGCTCGGCGCGATCTGGTCGCATGTAACTGGGCATCTTGTGCCAGACAGCGTCTCTGACTCGCCCAATGAGGCCTTGAGGCTTTTCACGAATTTGCGCATCAGGCTCCGCAGCTGGTGCGATCAGTGGCGCGAAATCACCGTCGAAGACTTCGGGTCGTGCAATAGCGTCTAGTGCAGCAACGTCGACGGCTTGGGCGGAAGACACAGGATCGGTAAATGGTTGGAAGTCGATCGCGCCTGGTTCCAGCGCCGGATTCGAGCCTTTGAACTGCTCTTTCTGTTGTTCCGGTGAAAGAATCGAGGCATTCTGCTCGGCCATCCAGCGCTCGTCTTCAGAGACAACTTGCCCCACATCATCGAGATCTCTAGCGCCGACAGACTGAAATGCGACAGGGTCAGCCAGTTTCTTCACTTCTGCCAGAAGCGACTTCTGGTCATCCGTTAACGCTTCTTCTGCCTCCAAAGAACGACCGATCTCAATCACATCAAAAGACTCGACATTCATTGCTGCATTTTCCAGCAATTCCAACTTTTGTTTTTCTTTTTGCGAGTCGTCAACTTTCAAGGACGGATCGGCCATATTGAAGGCTTCAGAATCCTGCAGCTTGCTCATTTCGTGCATCAGGATCTTCTGCGAATCGGACAAGCCAGGTTCACGTTGATCTAGAACAAATTGAGACTTCGCGAATTGTTCTACGAGGGAAAGAGGAGTCACCGGAACTGGCCCGGTCACGCTTTGGGGATCCTCATCCAAATGAATCTTTTTGGGCTTGGGTGGGGTGAAGAGCCCCCGCACCTCTTCCGTGTGATTTGGATCGCCACTTTCATCCAGCTCGACTTGGGTGAAGAGTGCCTGCACTTCTTCCGTATGATTTGGATCGCCACTTTCATCCGACTCGACTTGGTTGAAGAGCGCCTGCACTTCTACAGTGGCATTTGCATCCACAGCTTCATCCAGTTCACGGTGGGTAAGCACCTTCACTTCCTTGTTGTGACTTGACTGGACCTCTGGATCTGGCCTGGGCTGGGTATAAAGCGCCTGCACTTCTACCGTATGGTTTGGATCTATAGCTGCTTCCGGCGTCGTATCTACAGAAGTAATATGTGACGTGCGATCCTCAGTGGCTCCAGCTTTCGATACTTTGCTTTCTTTGAATAGCGCCGGTACAGCCGATGTGACATTTTTGTCCGGATTATCTTGATTTTCGACATCACCTAAGAAGTCCGACAATTCCGCCAGCGCACCTGGATTTTCAATCTGGGCGGCAGCAGCTGCTTGTTCGCAAAGCAGCGCAGAAATCTCGGATGTATCTTCCAACTGCTCATGCTTCAAAGCTGGTACAGCAATGGTGGCACTTTCAGCATCGTCAATGAGAAGTTTGCGCTGCAGCATCTCGTCGGTATTTAAACCGGCCAATTTGAACCCGTTCTCTATCAAGGCCTTGATTTCGACGCAACACTCATCAGCTTTATTCAGCTTTAACGAATCAGCTGAAGGGACGAACTGAAATGCAGCGTCGGATAAAGCCAGCATTTGCTCGAGCGCTTCAAGACCGCGGCCCCCCGTGCTTGTCACACAGGCACCGGTTATGTGACCATCGCTAAACGTGATTGCGCCTTTAGTGGCACCAGACGCCAGTCTAATGCCGCCGTCTTTAACTTCCTTGAGAGAAGTTATCAGACGCAGCACGTCACCTAAACCATTAATCTCTGCGATTCGTTGCATCGCATTGCCAGACATAACATCCACTTGAGCAAACCCCTAGCCTCATATCCTTATATGCCCGGTTATTTAGGCATTAAGGCGCCCGAATTATCAAAATTTGCAAGTCTAATGTCTGGAACTTGTCAACGGCTCGACTGGTAACTGTCGGCCCACAGAAGCAATCAACGCGAATTGGGGGCATGATGACCACCAGTGTGCGCTGATCAAAAACCGGTCACCTTAGTTACTGCAGCCCAAAACTCTTCTTGAGATAGTCGATCCGCTCAACAATAGTTCCTGCCCGAACCTGCCCTGCGGAATCGCGTTCAATCTTCTCGAGTCGCTGCAATATTGTGAGCGCACCTTGCTTGGTGCCATACACCTTCATCTCCACTGACGTCAGTTGCTCATCTAATGTCGGAACAGCTTGGTTCGTCGTTACAGGGGGCTGTTGTGAGTAGATGGAAGGCTGCTGGGTGGTAACAGCGGAAGGCTGCTGGGTGGTAACAGCGGAAGGCTGCTGAGAGTAAATGGAAGGTTGGGACTGTTGGGCAGTCGGCTGTTGAGTATAAGTTGAAGGTTGTTGAGGAGCGGCTCCGGTCGACTGTTGGGGAAATTGGTTAGGCGTGACTGGAAACAGAGGGTTAACGGGCTTGGCACTCCAGGTGCTCGCTGATGACTCTACAGGTGATACCAGCATGGCACCGCTGCTTGTTGAGGCAACCGGCTCACCGGGCGGTGATGGCGGTGCAGAGGTGGCACCGACAGGGTAAGAATCAACGGTAGGCGATGCCATCGGATTTGACTGCGGTTGCTTGACCCCGCCGATAATCAAGAATGCACCAGCCTCCGGTTCATTGGGCGCGAACTTAGGCGTTTGCGTCTTGATGACGCCTCCACTCTGCTGCGTCGGATTTGCTTGCGCTGGTTTAACTCCGCCGATGATCAAAGAAGCACCAGAGGCGGCTTCGTTCGACAGGACCTTGGGCACTTTAGTCCCTCCAACCTGGGGCGGAATCGGGATGTCTTGCCTTTCTTGGTCTGGCGGAGCATCCAAATCGACGCCGTCATCGCTTGCGTGTCGCCTCAGCAAAGCCATATTATTGCGTGCCTGTCCATAACCCGGAGACAGTTCAAGGCACTTCTGAAGTTTCTCCAGCGCCTCATGGTACTTCTTCTGCTTGGTGTACCAACAAGCCCAATTATTGTAAACCTTCGCGATATTGTCTTTGATAACAGCGTTACCAGGCTCGAGTTTCGATGCATCTTCATAACTTTTCAGGGCGTCATTAAAATGCCCGGAAGCCATCTGAAAGTTGCCTTTGTTAACCAGATTCCGTGCCCCGTCGATGTCTCCAGCAAAAGCAGCCGGTGCCGCAAGAACGGATACCAGTGCCAGTAAGCAAAAACAGCGCGATGTCGATTTCATTCGTCGATATAGTTGGCCCAATATTCGGTGCGCTCTTTCCAGTCACAATTCCCGCAGATAAGCGTAACTTTTGAACCAGCCGTTTCCAATCCCGAATCAGAATCGCCGGCGCCATCCGAGACGAATGCGGTCATCTCAATAAAGTTATCGTACTGCTGGACTGGCTTGCTGCAACTTGGACACTTCATCTTCTGAGTTGCAATAGCGTCCTTGATTTGCTGAACCGACATTGATTCCTCCCTCACATACCAGCTCCAGTGTAGCAAAGGAATCGAGCAAGACAGTGTGTAATCATGCTCGGGGAAGATGACCGGCCTTTATCAGTTAGCCTCACGCAAAGCGCCAATTGGTTCAAACTAAGCCAATACATCACCTGAAAGTGGCAGATGAAGCGACGGTCCTGTCGTCCAGGTAAGTTGGCGTCAGTTGCTGCGTTTATTGGGCGAGCTGACAATCTTTCCGCTGACATCAGACTTAATCACACGCTTGAAGAACATCTCGTCTGTTTCCCAGGGACGCGGCATAGAGCCAGCAATCACTTTGATACGATGCTTCGCGACAAGATAGCGGTCAGTGTCGCTGCCTCCGTAGAGGCGTGCAAAGATCCCCGGACCAAGTAAACTAAGTCCCTTTTCTTCCCCAACGTCGGCTTTCATCACGCATAACCACTCTTTCAGACATTCGCGCTTCAAGGCATTATCTGGCTCGTCCTGATTTGCGAATTTACCTTCAAGGGCTTCGGCAAGAATTCGATGAGTATCAAGGTCTGTCGGATCCTTTTTGATTGCCCGTCTGCAAAGTTCAATTGCACGGTCGAATCGAAGGGAGCTGACTGCAGCATCTGCTTGCATTCGAAGAGCAGCGGCGAGCGGCGATGACGATTCAATAATTTGGTCATAGCTTTCAGTTGCTTGGTCCGTGCCATCGTCAGCTATTAGCGGGACCAAGGAATTCCCATTGGCCGGAGCAACCGGACGCGGAGCGCCCGCTTTGACCGGTGCCACTGCATGTGGTGCCGGTGGCGACGATGCCGAAGGATTGCCTTTGGACTCAAGGGCAAGACTTTCCGCAACCGCGTAGTTACCGGTGCTTAAAATTGATGTCATTGCCATCACAACTACAGACAATCTTGCAACGCGCATCCGCTTGCCTCACCTGGGGAGTCGACCTGTGCATTATACGCGCGTATTACCGAGTTTATCGGCATTCGCGGAGCGGATGATGATTTTCTTCTTCTGCCCAACAAATCCGCAGCTTCCAGCGCTGCAGCCCGTTAGACAGGCTTTAAAGTCACAGAATCCAAAGCTTACCTCATTGACACTATATCTAGTATCAGTGAAGCCAGCCTGCACGATTCATCAGGTAAGACGTGGCAATTCAACCGTTGTCAGCAGGTCGATTCACGATTGAATATTACCAGTGCTTATTTCAATCTCAGGCAGGAACCAAATGAATGTCCTCAGTCAGTTTGAAGCCACGTGCCTGATAGTCGTCTACGGGATAACACTGTTTGCCTTGGTGTGGTTATTAACCCGCACAGAAAGGCACGCAGAAGGGTTCTTAGCCGCTAACAGAAACGTCGGCGTAATAAGAGGTGCCCTAAGTGTGGCTGTAAGCTGGGTTTGGGCACCGGCAATATTCGTCTGCTCAATGCAGGCATTCACAAATGGACTTCCGGGAATCTTTTGGTTTACCGCGCCAAACATCATTTGCTTCTTCATCTTCACGCCTTTGGGCATAAGGCTGCGGAAGCTAGTCCCATTTGGCTACACTTTGCCGGAGTTCATAAACAGGCGTTTCAACGGCAATCGAGCTGCGCATTTGGCCTTCCTTCTGGTCTTTTTCGGCTATCAGCTCGGCGCTATCATCATTAACACACTTGCCGGCGGCTGCTTGTTGAACACCATTAGCGGGATTGACGTCCACGTAGCTATTGTGGCGATGGCAGCCATAGCGCTTTGCTACACGTTACTCAGCGGCTTACGTGCGTCCATTTTGACCGATGCCATGCAAATGGTCATGCTGCTCGGTATAGCCTTTGTCCTGGTACCGTGGTGCGTCATAAAGTCAGGTGGGCTTCCGACAATTGCCGCCGGTCTCGGAGGGGTGGACGGAACGCACCGATCTTTGTTCGACCCATGGATTGCTTTCACGATGGGAATACCAATGACGCTGGGTTTGATCGCTGGGCCCATCGGAGATCAGGTATTTTTTCAACGCGCAATGGCTGTGAAGAAGGAAAACATCGCAAAGACCTTCATCTTTGGTGGATTATTGTTTGGAATTGTACCTATCACATTGTCCTTGCTGGGATTTATCGGTGCAGCCGAGGTCAGCAGAGGGGCTCTATCAGTACCAGACCCGCAAGTAGTAGGGCCGATTGTTGTAGCGGCATTGCTGCCCAAGGCCGCTATCTATGCATTCACCTTGATGGCTTTTGCGGGGCTATGCTCGACACTTGATTCATCACTTTGCGCCATAAGCTCTTTAGGCAGCATCGACATCTATCGGCGTTACTTAAATCGACAGTCCTCCGATCAAGATACGGTCAAAGCAGCTAGAACGTGCATGATTGGCATGACAGTCCTTGGAACAAGCGTCGCGCTCTGTCAACCAAAGCTGCTGTGGTGCTTCCTGGCCTATGGCGCTTTAGCATCTTCGGCGCTCTTCCCAACTGTTTTTTCGCTTTACTGGAAGAAACTGCCGGCTTCAGGAGCGTTCTGGGCTGTCGTCCTTTCGCTGGCAATCGGCACACCTCTTTCGATTTATGCAAACGTAGTTGAAAACCCGTACTTGATAGTGGCTGCCGCTGTGCTCAGCGTGCTTATCGGGCTGATCGTTTGTTTGGTCTCTGGCTTTACGAATAAAGGGCCGGAGTTTGATTACGAGGCCTTACTTCATGAAAGTGACACTAGGAAGTCCGACGTAGCCAACGAGCTTGATCAAGCTGATTTCATTGTGCCATCGACTGTCCCAGGCAACGCTTAAAGAACATAACGGGTCACTCAGCTTTAACGCCGCCGGCGTCTAGCAGTGCGCACCACTTTCTTTGGTGCCGATTTTTTGGTCGCTAACTTGGCTGGTCTTTTGATGGCTTGAACGGATTTCAACTTGATCGCTCCAAGCGATTCAATTCTGCCAACCAGGGACATTAGAGTCGTTCGTAGCTCTCGAACAGACGGAGTATGTGCATTGATGATTGCCGTAAGAGCCATCGGCTGTCCAGTCGAAGTACGCACAACTCCGCTGATAGATCGCACGCTATCCATGGCGCCTGTTTTGTAGTGAAATGTCTTGCTACTGCCGTCATTATCGCGTTTCATCAACTGCAGAAAAGGGCCGGTTCCACTGGGACCAGCCATGTGGCGCAGGACCATATTTAATGAATGCGGAGTCACTGCATCCTTCCGTGACAAGCCACAACCGTCGAACAAAATAGCTTCACTCGGTGAGACACCGCATTGAGTCTGCAGCCAATATGTCATGCGCGCCAACCCGCGATCTTCCAGTGACGCTTGCTCCAACTTGCTGTTCAGTGCCGGCATGGTCCCGACAGTTCGCAACAACTGCTGTGCGTACAAATTGTCGCTGTGCTCTAAACAAAATTTGCAAATCTCAGATAGAGGCGGCGAAAAATCCTGAGCAAGAACGATGGGCGTTCCTGTAATCGGTAAGCTGGCGCCACCAAGTTTGATACCATGAGTTTTCAAAGTTGAGCGAACAATGGCTCCATTGTATTCCGTCGGATTGGCTACGACCGGCTCGTTCTGCAGTGCGCCATCGGGTCTGTGAAAGACAACCGTATTGTTGAACTTATTGAATTGAACCCAAGCGGAAGCCCAAGGTCCCTTGAGTAGCGACCGGGTTAGCGTAATTGATTCTCCATCAGAACCGGCGGTGGTCACTTGATGCCCGCGTCCCAAATCCCCCATCAAAGCTACATTGCGATCAATAACAAAGTCTGAAGAAGCCGGCATCCAAGCCTGCCCCCAGTCTTGAATCAACCATTCAGTGGTGAAAAAATCGCCGCCACCAGGAATCGGTCCCACATAAAGAGCACCGGTGGCAGATTTCACCTTCGTTTCTAAGGCACTGACCATCGCGTTGAGGCTGCTAGTACTGAAAGATGGATCTTGTGACGGTAAAACCACCAGCGGTCCCAGCAGCTTGGAATTGCGAATCTCTCCGTAGCCAACTATGTAAGTCTTATATCGATAATCACCGCCAAAGAGATCGTAGGCGCAGGCGGTCGAAAAAACTTTGGCAATACTTGCACTGACAAAGCGTTTGCGACCATTGTGGCTGAACAGTACCCTGCCGGATGGAATATCCATGATTTCCAATCCGACCAAAGAGTTTTGAAGCTCCGGTCTCTGCAGCCATTGATGCGCGATCTGTTCAACAGGCTTGAACAACTGCATCGCTTGTTGGTCTGAATCAAGCGGCGTCGGCACGCCGGCTTCCTGGTTAATCGTTTTGACCACGGACACTAATTTGGCTGGAGTTTGAATAGGTTTGGGATTTTCGGCGTGCGCATGCAGCACCGTATGCGATACCAGACCGGCGCCTGCAATCGCGGCAATCAATATGGAGAACAGCGCTCTCATCAAAAGTCGCTTCCACTTTGCCCAACAGAAATTCCCCGAATCGACTTAGCGCGGGCTCTAAATCGCGATGCCTCTGCCACTCTATTTAATTTCTGCAGAACGTCAGCGTAGCTATCCAGTATCGGCGCTACAACTGCATGTTCTGGGCCATTGGCACCTTCAGCGCCTTTCAGTGCTCTCTTCATCAATGGTTCTGCATCCGCATAGCGACCTTGCTTTGTGTATAACGAACCCAAAGCGTAAGCGGCACGACCGCCGTCATAGCTGTTGGGAGATGTTCTGTCGATCAAAGTCAATGCCCGACGATAAAGTGACTCCGCCTCCGCCGATTGCCCCATCTTGTTGTGGGTCTGGGCCAGTGCATCAAGTCTGGAATAGAATTCCGGACGACCCGGTAGCAGCGTTTTCTCGGTGACGTCCAAAGCCTGCTTGAAGTAGCCCTGCGCCAGATCTTGCTTGCCTTCCAGCAAATACAAATTTGCCAGGTTCTCGAAGCTGTACGCAAGCGCCAGGTGGTTCGATGCCAAAGTCTTCTGCCGAAAAGCCAGGGAGTTTTTGAACATACGTTCGGCCACATCGAATTTATTCTTGCCTTGATACAGTCGCCCAAGCGAATCTAGTGTCGTCGCCAGCTCCAAATCTTGATTGGCAGTAGTCTTATGCGTTGATTCTTCGAGCTTGTGAAGCATGGCCTGCTCCGGAGCGTAATTCTTGCTCCTGTCGTAGAACTTGCTCAGTCGGGCAAATTCATCTTTGACGACCTGCTGATCCTTGACCTTGCGCTCGGCAAACATCATAAGCATATTCGTCAGTCGCTCAGCCTTAGCTGCTGCCCCATTGTTGATATAGAACTGCGCTAGGCGACCGACGGTAGCGACGACGTCCGGATGCTCAGGACCAAGCGCTTTCTCCCGCACTCGCAGCTCCCGCTCAAACAGAGGTTCGGCTTTAGCAAACAGAGCGCGAGTGCTATAAAGCGCAACCAGTGCCTGCAGCGTGTTAGCCAGGCGAACATCCCCAGATCCGAATTTGTCTGCCAGTTTCAGGGCTTCAAGGTACGAGCGCTC
>JADYXS010000112.1 GCA_021772155.1 Candidatus Obscuribacter sp. | reverse complement strand
TTTACTTTCACGATGTTCTCCGCCTGATCCCAGCACTAATCGGATTCCTAATTGGAGCCGGAATCGCCTCCAAAGCTTTGGGTTGGCTTCTAAACAAAGTATATATCGTCACGATAGACAGGCGACGCTAACAAACTGCAGCAAGCACCACATACAGTGCACCCGACCTCAAACAAACAATCAGCTCGGGGGCTGAATCTATACGCAGTTATGCCACTCTAGATATCGTTCAAATTGCTGGACAACAACCTGTTGCCTACCTTCTGCGTCAACCGCCTCCGCTGCTTCCGCCTCCGGACGCAACGAACCGGTTTCCGTTGCCGGCGTAGGTACGATGTTTCGAATACCTACTGATTTGTCCAGCCGCCACCTCAGCGTAATACTTAAGCGTCGGATCTTTGCCGTAAGAAATCACCCATCCGTAATTGTCCAACGCTCGCGTGACTTGTGAAAGTTGCTGACAGCAACGTCCCATGTAATAGTGAACCTTTTCGTTGCACATTCCGTTACGGTCTAACTTGTCAAATTGTGCAAGTGCTCCGCCGAAGTTGCGGTCGTTGAATGCTTTCAAAGCAGTATTTATAGTCGGTTTTGTGACTGCTGATGCCGGCGTCCCTGCTGATGTTGGCGACTTTCTTGACGTCGGCTCTGGCTCTACTTGAACCGGGAGCTTTTCTGGTACCGGAATGACTATAGGGGGCGGTGCCGGAGGCATCGGCAGCAGTCCCGATCCTGATGCTGGATCGCTCAGTTCGGCAGGCCCGACCGCTGCTGAAGGCGCCGGACGCTGTACTGATTCATCAGCTGACGCCACACCACATAAGTATATAGAAATTGCTGCGAACATCGCCAGAATCTTCATAGCCGCCGCCTTTTTCAAATGGCCACCTAGTTCGTTATGCCCAGAAGTCAACCGAACTAGTCCGTGCTGTTGCTACTGCCCTATGCTGCACCGCTATACTCAGTAGGCGGGCGAAAAGCAGGCACTAGCAGGCAAGACAACCATGATCACTAAAAGTAAGAGTTTGGCGCTGATGCGAACGCTGTTGGCAGCAGGTTTTTTGTTCGCCGGCGTCATGCATTTTGTGAAGCCGGAGCCGTTTTTAGAAATTGTCCCTGGTTGGTTGCCAGAGCATTTGCTGCTCGTTTATGTCAGTGGCATAGCAGAGATAGCCGGCGCCATCGGTCTGCTATTCGACAAGACGCGCAGGCTGGCCAGTTTGGGACTGATACTGCTTTTGGTGGCAGTTTTTCCGGCAAACATTAACATGGCGATGAACGCTGCCAAGTTCCCAGGAATTCCAGAAACGGTTCTATGGCTCAGATTGCCGGTCCAGTTTCTGCTGATGTTCCTAGTTTGGTTGACGCGCAATCCAGATCAACAACCAGCAAAGTAACCGTGCCCACAAGCTAACTTGCAGACACGATTAAGAGAACACGGCTTGCGGACTCGGTTTACTTGCCGCTCACTTTTGTTGCGGCCTTCCACGGTTTTTCCAGGCGGTTAACGTCATCACGAACAGCAAATGCAGCAGACGCAATAGCCAAATTGTCATAGGTCGGACCGGCAGTCAGTCCTTCCAACGTGGCGAAATGTTTATTGAGGTCCTTAACGATGGCGTTCATTTCCGTCCACTGCGCCTGCGCATTCGGATTGCTTGCGCTCGGTGTAGCATCAACGTCGGTGTTTAGCACCTCGACCCAGCGCTTGAGATTGGCCATGTCCGAATCGAGCCAACTTTTACGTGGTGTTTCCAAAGGTCCCAACTGGGATTGCCTTTTGGACCACAACGCGGCATTTTTATCAATTTGACGGTTACTGGGTTGGAAGAACACCGCATCGTCGATGTCGGCAACCGCTTTGCGTTGTCCAACATCGTTTATCACGTCGGCTGTAGCTTTGCTGACCCGTGTAGCAGCATTCTTCAAGTTCTTAAGAGCTACTACCCAACTTTCGCTGGTGGAAGTTACCGCCGAGGATGCTACTGCCGCTGCAGTCTTAGCTTGCACTTGAACGATGCAGACATTGAACACACAAAGACCACTTATCATCGCCGCCGAAAGTGCCACAATTGCGGATCCCTTGCCAATTCTGCTTGTCATGCGTCTGCTCCTCGAGTGATTACTAGGCACATTATATCCACGTTGATAATTCAAGGCATAGGAAAAACTAAGCTTCGCTAGACAGTTTGTCCTTTAGAATTCATGTTTTTGTCGACTTAGCGAACTGAATAGCGAACTGACATGGTGACTTGAATGCGTGCAATTCTGGAGTTTATTCGCCACAATCGATATGCAGGGCTGCTTGCCAGTTTGATTCTCCTGGCATTGATTGGACCAGAGGCTCAGACTTTTTCCGGCGCGCGCATCGCCTCAGCAGTAATTCTCTCATTGATCCTTCTGTCATCAGCTGTCGCCGTCAGTTCAACTAAGCGAGACCGGAACATAGCGCTAACATCGGCAATCCTAGCTGCATCCTTGTGGTTCATCTACAACATTGGTGGCGAACACACTTTTGCCCTAAACATAGCTATCCCGCTGGTCAATTTTATCTTCGTAGCTGTCATGGCCGGGATACTGCTAAAGGATGTGTTCAACGGAGACGTCACGGCAAACAAGCTCTGCGGTGCTTTATGCGGGTACTTGCTGATTGGCACAGCCTTCGCATTACTCTATGTGACGGCCTTGATCGCCGATCCCCATTGTTTTCGTTTCGTATTGAGCAATGGTGCCGGAGTCACTGACGCCTCGACCATCGGCAGGGCCGAGCGCTTTTCCATATTGCTTTATCACAGCTTCTTAACTCTCTCGACATGCGGATACGGTGACATCGCACCACTTTCCGGTCCGGTGCGCTCGCTCTGTTGGATTGAAGCCATTTTCGGACAATCTTACCTGGCAATCTTGGTTGCGCGGCTAGTCGGACTGCACATCGTCGCCACAGCAGATAGTTCTCAAAAGCCTGCGTAGCAGTGCGACAAAGCCGGCGCGGCATGGCTGCTTTACAATGAAGCTATCGGCTAGGGCGAATTTCGTTCCACGACAGTTGCCGGTTCGAGCGCTATATGCTGGGCCGGATTCCGAAATTTCAAAAACGAAACCACAAATGCAGCACCGTAAAGCGCCACTGCCACCAGATACAGTGCCCCATATCCGAGATACATAGCACCGTATTCCAGAAAGCCACCGAGCATGGCGCCGATCAAGTTAGCAGCCATGGCTGACTGTATGGATTTGGCGCGCACAATTAGAGTAGAGAACACGATACCTGAGAATGCAATTGGAACAGTCAAAATAGCTATTGATGCCAGCTTGCCTTCGAATGTTGCTTGGAAGCCACCGCCGAGCGCAACAAAATAACCAGCCAGCAACGTCCCCAATAAAAGCATATACGGTACCGTTGGCTGAGTTATCTTGATCTTTGACACGATAACATTCGCGCAGAACGCCATCAACATTATCGCCGTCAGAACCACGCCGGTTACGACCCATGTGCTGCCAAAGTTCAAACTCAATTCAGTAATTGCTTTCGCTTCGACGAGCATGAAGCTGGCGCCCATAAAGAAGAAGTCCAGCAGATGCCACCACTTCTCTTCGGTGCGGGTTTGCAACGCCGTTGCGGCTGAATCCGGCGACAGGGTTCGGTAGAGCAAAACGGTCAGGCCGACAAGCAGTGCCACCATGGGCAGATATGACAGCGGCCACGTGCGCACCGGCATATAGAAAAACGGCCAATCATCAGTTGCAACGTCAACATGTCCTTGCACCTTCGCAAGCTCATCTGCAAAATTGCGGAAGCCTTTGTCAAACAAGGCTTGAGGAACGGTCGTGAGAGTGCCTTCCTTGTTTTGAACAAACGTGAATGAGAGGTCGTACCGCCCGTTCAACATAATGGGTGGATGACCGTCAAAAGCCTCCGTCATCATCTTGTACACTTTCTTGATCATTCGAGGAGACGGCATCGAAAAAGACAGGCTAAGAACGCCGCCATCTTTGAGGTGAGATCTCGCTTCTTTAAATGACTGCAACGTATAGACGTAAGAATCTATTCGCACGCTTGATGCGTGGCTCGAAATCGTGTGAGAATCAAGCAATCCGAAAACTACCATGTCGTACTGCTTCTTAGAACGGCGCAGATAAGCTCGAGCATCATCGTTTACGCACGTGACACGCGGGTCGTCGTACGGCTTTTCCGGATGGTACGCCTTGCCAAATGCCAGTATGCAAGGATCAATTTCAATTGCATCAACATGCTGAGCGCCATTGCGCAGCGCAGCAGCCAAGTCATTGCCCATACCAGATCCGAAAACGACAACATCGCCGGCGTTGGAGCCTTTCATCGAGTACGGCAAGTTGTAATAATTGGCGGACAATTGCAGAAGCGGCCAACGTGCTGCGCTAGCTGGGGACAGGTCCAGAGCGCGCTGGTAATACAAACCGGCTGCACGCAGCTCACTCCATCCGTTAAAACCGGGTCCGCGCTCCAGCAACTGATATGGCGAGTACACACGTTCGAAACCGAAGGTGACCGGCCAGCACAGCACGGTCACACCGAATAGAAGAGCGGACATTCCGCACACCAGTGCCCGCCTATTGTGTGCCGTGAACAGGACGATGCCGGCGAAACTTAATCCGAACCAAACCGCCGGTGGCGTCCGCAATGCGCTTAAACCCATCATCAACAGAATACCAATCAAACTGCCGAGCAGATTTGCCCCGTATGCCGAAAGAGTGTTCGTTTTATCCATCAACCTGCCACACAACTGGCCAACCGGCACGAATGCCACCATCGTTAGGGACAGAGCAACGGTGAGGAAATAGTAAATGGCGACGTATTCGGCCATCGATATATCCGATGACATACCAACGTTAGATTGCTCACCCACCGGCATGGCCACCAAACTTCGCAGCCACGGCTCAGGAGCACCGTACCGAAGTGCAGAAAATGCCAATTGTTGGAGGGCGATTAGCGGGACGCATAGAAAAAGCGGTAGACGCGATTTACCTGCCAGCGCGTAACCACAACCCAGACCGGCGAAGCAAGCAAGCAATCCGAAGTTTCGGTAGAAAGCAAAGAATTCGAAAACAGTGCCTTGCCACCGAATGACCGCCAATTCGAGCATTAAACTCAGGGCGGCAGCAGCGACTATAACGAGCAAGGTGCGTGCCGGTGGCAGTCCGTCGAGCCAGCGCACTTCTGCCTCGAATTCCGCATCAGCAATTGCTACAAACCGGGCTTGCCATTTTGCCGTGGCTTTGAATGTCAGCAGTCCGAACACGACAAACAAAATCATCGTGGTTGCCAAAAGAATTGGGTTAAGTAAGCCAGTTAGCCACTCAGAACAAACCAGAACAATTGGAAGCAAAAGTACGATTCCAATGATCGTCGCTCTTATCCACGTCAAGTATTTATCTGTCATAACACCTTACTCCATCGCAAGATTATGCCCAGCTTGCATTGACGCAAGCAAAACTAAGTCCCAAGACGGCTAATGTCACCAATTTGATTACGTTTGTTAACAACAGCAATTGGGAATGGTATTTGCCAGTTGTTTCGGGGAAGACTATAGTAGAAGAAAACCCGGGTAAGGGAAAAGCCACATGGACCTACATTTAACAACCAGCCAAATCGATGCGAGTGTAGCCCTGCTTGCCTATCAGCTTTACAAAGAAGGTAAATGCAAGGAAGCTATCCCGGTTTTGTTAGACATTCTGGACGTTGAACCGAAGAATTGGCACGCACGCCTTTTCCTTGGCGCCTGTTACACAAAGACAGACCAACCTGGTGCCGCCCAACGATGCTTCCGATTCGTCTATGAAGGCGTTGAGGATTCGGTGCTCAAACAGAAAGCCTGTTTTGCGCTTCAAGCGGTAACTGCTGACATGCAGAACAAAACCTTGGAGATCCCGCCTGAATTCGGAGGCGTGGCTGACCGTTTAAAGACCACCGCCAGCAGGATTGATTCCATCATTGAGTGACCTGGTCTATTCCAGGCAGAACTGTTAGCGCGGCACCGATTCAGTCGGTGCCGTTTTGCTAAGCAGAATCAGGAAGTAAACTTGGCCAGGTCGTGGATTCCCATAGCCGTTTCAATCTCATCGACCTTTCCGAGAATAGCGCTGAGATCGCCGTTGTTTTTCATCTTGCTTTCGAGGTTCTTGACCTTCTCAGACAGCTCACCGTACTCTGTGGCAGATAACATGGTCCGAAGCTTGGGATAAAGAACCGTATCTTCCCGCAAAGCATGCGGTCGGAACATGCGCACGTACGAATTTGCCAACCTGGCAACTTGTGCGCGCCCGGTCTCCGTCTTGTCCGCCCGCATCGCGGCCAAATCTTGTATATCTTGGGTTATATCACGGCCAGCTTTGTGTTGCGAAACGAGCGTAGAGACCAATTCTGGCAGCTGATTGGCGCGATTCAAGACTGGAAAAATCATCAATTCTTCGACCCGCTCGTGCTGCCCTTGAATATGATTTATGAGTATCTCAGTGGCTCCTGCAATAGATGTCATCGCTTCACCGGGTTTGTCCAGCAGCAGCTTGCGAGCGCCTTCTTCATAAATCAACAGCAATCGACCCAAAACGCCATGTTCTTGCATCAAATCTTCGACAGCCTGCACGCCCGGCGCACTGGTTGGGAAGGCAATAACCGGTGAATTTACGGCAGCCATAGAAAGAGACGAGGCGAATACAAAGAGGAATTTCCTTCTGTCCAGAGAATCACCTTTCACAACCATGCCTCAACGCGCTAAACGACAGGATCTCTTCACTGAGAATAGCGCAAAAGCGTCAGGTCCGCTTTATCTAAGGGTCCTTAGACTTCGCCGTCTTCTAAAGAATCGCCGTGACCCGAGCGACCCTTGTAGAAAAGATAACGCTCAGCATGTTGTTCGGCCAGCGCCTCGTCACCCAATGCTCGATAACTCTTTGCTAGATGTTGGTGCACAACGGGCAACTCGTCCGCGAATTGCAGCAGTTTCCGACCTTCCGAAGCTGCTTTGGCGAACCCTCCGCTGTAGAACAGTTTCATCACCTTTTCGACGTGGCTTTCCAAATGCCGTTCGAAAACTGATTCGGGTCGATCGGTCAACCTCCGAAGTTCGCGCAATTCGACCTGCGCCGATATTCCCTGGGTCCGCCTTGGGTGGCGATATGCCAGCCACGCCCGCGTAGCCCGAAGATCGAGCACCATATTGACCGCGCCGGAGGATTCATAAATTCCTTGGCAAACAAAAAACGGAAGTGCCAAACCGTTTGCCGATTCGGCGAAAAGACTCAGAGCCTCATTCGATGAGGACATCATGGCATCGTAGTCTTTAATGTGTTCGAAGGCGCTGGCGCGCAAGTCGTGTATAAGGAAGGCCAACTCTGGTGAAAGAACGTCGTCCTGCCCTAAAATTTCATCCGTGCGAACAATGACCAGGGCGGCACCACCATTTTCAACACGACTGTAAAGACGCCTGAGTTCAGATTCCAAATCACCTGAAAGCGCCTCGTCAATATCCCCGCTGTTAAACTCGCCGACTGTTTGACTTGTTTGAAGCGGTGAAATCTCTGTCAGCTCAGTTTTCCGCGACCGCCTGCTCAATCGTTCTTTCAACAGATTGATCTCTTTAGTCCATTCCTCAAAGGAATCACTGTCATGCCAAGCCGCTTGCAGAGCCGACTGTTCTTGCATCTTGTCGAGCAACTTCAGCGCGCTGATAGCAAGCGCGTCGCCAGCAGTTCCGCCCTGTTGAACCAACCAATCACTTAGCTCTTCTGGGAAATCATCAGCGACCATTCCTCGTGAAGCTGCCACCACTTCCGACGCAACGACAAAGCGCGTGCACAGATCTAGGTCGAACATGGATGAATCTTGGAAGTTCACGATGAAACCGAAAACATCGAGCAAACTACCGGTCCGTATCTCGGCCAGGTAATCTAGAGCTTCGTCATTAGCAAATCCGCCCGCTGCCCACGCACCCATTGAAGTCCCCACCCTATATCATCTGATAGATTATAGTCAAAGATGCGACCTGGCATCGCAAACACACCACGTCCGAACAATTTGACTCAACACAGAAGGTCTGAACAAATCATGCCGCCGTGTCGCATAGTTGAACTTCACCCACCCAACGAACATTGGGCAAAAATGGCCCAAGAATACGGCGAACTGTTCGGAAAACTTCTTGGTCCTAACCTGGTCCGTGTCCATCACATCGGGTCGACGGCAATTCCTGGAATTCGGGCCAAACCGACAATAGATCTGATTCCGGAAGTCGTAAGCCTGGAGCAACTTGATGCGCTCGAAGCGGCAATTGTTGAGAATGGTTTTGAATGGTGGGGCGAGTACGGATTGCCCGGAAGGCGCTTCTGTCCCTTGAATGATTCCGAAACAGATCGCCGACTAGCAAACATTCACTGCTATCAAACCGGCTCATCAGAAATTACCCGGCACGTGGCGTTTCGTGACTACTTATCGTCTGATCGGGAATTGGCGTTGCAGTATGAGGCGGAAAAAATTCGTTGCCAATCCCTACATCCAAACGATACATACGCCTATTCTGACGCCAAGAATGACTGGATCAAGTCCACTGAAAAAGCGGCGCTCAAGTGGTTCGACAAAAAGCTGTAGGGGCGCGGGCGCACAACGTGCGCTCCCCACGATAGGCCGCCAAGATGGCGGCGCGGCAGGGTTCTGACGCTTAATTGGCGTGAGGTAATAGCAGGGTAACTGAAAGCGGAAGGTGATCGGACCCGTAACCAGGGCCGACCTCGCGCTTGCTGACGATGAAGTCCTTGGAGATCAAACAGTGGTCGATCGGGATGAGCGCCAGTACGTCTGCCGGCCAGGTAGGCGAAATGCCGAGTCCCAGCGACGAGTCACGCATAGCGGCCTTCTCCAGAAAATCTCGCATGTATGGAGACCAAGCCGAACAGTTCAAGTCACCAACCAAGATCGCTGGTTTTGTTCGACTTGTTGCCTCAGTAATCTCGTCTGCCCACTGTCGATACTCGTCGTTTCTCCATTTTAGATATTCACCGGGAATGAACGGATGCGCAGCAAGCAGCAACACCTCCCGCTTCCCTATCATTACCGTCGCCAAAATGCGCGGGCGTTCCTTCGGCCCAGAGTAGCGAAGTTGAGAAAATGCGAACGGCTGTTTGCTGAACAGGGCAATGCCACCACATTTGGTGGTCAATACACTGTGGGGATAGTTTGGCAGCGCCTTAATAAGCTTGTTTCTCAATTCACGATCCAACTCAGAAACAGCAATCACATCGGCATCGGACTTTACGGCAAGTGCAACTGCTGGGTCATAATTCTTCTTCCAGCCAACCTTTGCATTTATGTGGAAAATTTTGAAGCTTGCGCAGTCGGATGATGCTGTACGGAAGTCCGGGACATAATATGGTGCAACCATTACTGCCGATCCGATTAATGAAAGGCCAGCCGTAACTATCGCCATACGCGACCTGGCAATTAAACCCAACAGCAGCAACAGAACGGACACTGGTGGATACAAATGCATGAGGTGAGTGGTTATCTCAGCCAGCCAGTGAATCTTGCCAAAGAACAAAGCGGCCAAGACTATCGCGCCCAAAAGGAGACAGCAGAAGTTAAGGACAATTATCGCGACGACAATTGCCAGCCTGATGAACTTTGGTTGGCTGATGCGCGGGCCTAGATTCATAGGACTACAGCTCTTGGTCCGTCCAGGTTCATGTTCTGCGCCGATGCAGCGACTAGACGACAGAACAGTTTAGCAGGAGCCCGTTAGCGATTAAGCTTCAATTATATGAATGTTGTTTGCAGAAAGGTTGTTGGCGAGCACATGGAGTATTCCGGCTTCCGCAAGTCCACTGCTATCGACCGATAGTACAGAATCGCAATCGAACCTCATTATCTTTGGGAGAGTTGCATCGATTAAGAATTGCATATCTACGCCAAGTTCCAGTTCGACAATGACTTCGCCTTCAATATTGATTGCATGTTTTTTTGCGTATCCGCGCAGAAGCTCTCTTTTGCGCGGAAGTGCAAACACAGAGTTTGCATCCAATGTTTCCGGCGATGCTGGGTCCAAAGGCCGCAGCAATTTGCGACTATCGCAAAGGAGAAGCAGCACCGCATGTTCTGCCTTCCCAACTATGTCCATCGAAACACTATGCATGTCAATTCACCTATCTTCGAGGGCTTTCCCAGCGCCGAATCGCCGGCGAAATCTCGTAACCACGCGTTTGCTGGGTGCGATGCAGATCTTCGAGTGTAACCCAACCGTCATTCTTCTCTCCGTGTTGATTATCCAAAAGTACCCAGCATTGCTGATTTTCCATTTTCACATCGTGAATAGTCTGAACGTGAGTTCCTCCCATTGTGGGTACGCCCATAGGTAACTTGCTGTTCGCTTTCGCCTGAATCAGCCGGTCCGCTGTCGGCAGGTCATACTTCCAAGTGCGACCATTGTCGTAAGATTTCGGCTGTACGACATAAGGCATCTTGTAGCCTAACATCATTTCCGAGGAAGCCAGAACATTGTCTTGGGCAAATCCTGGACCACCCTCGTCATCATTCTTTTTCGGTCTTCCTTGCAAGTCTACTAAGCGGTCCTCTCCGATTTTGCGCTGACTATTATTGGGACCTGGTTGCCAGGTAATTTTGCCCATGATGTAGCGTGTGTCTTTCACAACACTTCCGTTAGATATCACACGGTCCAACTCAAACATGCCGTTGATCAAAGTCATTTGTACGATCTGGCTGGCAAAGTTTCTCTTCTCGACATTGGGTTTGTCCAAATCGTAACTACTCTCGTCTTCCCCCGGCAACAACGCGGCTCGAGGAGGAGTAACCACTTTGCCATCATTGGTTCTGTATTTCCCGCTGAGGGCAATTTCTTTGCACATCCTGGCATATTCATCGGGGTGCCGCGCCGCGGCGTAGACTTCCACCGTAGCAACGTTGCACGTCGGATGGTAGCCCTGGTCGATTTCCATCGGGCGGGCAATGTTGTGCATTGCCGTTTCAACAAGCTGTTTTAGCTGGGAGCTATTGTACAGAGGACTTTTATCGGCAGTGAGGATCTCGCGCAGGTGGTCCATAGTTTTGGCCATCTGCTCTGGCTTGAGACCATATTTGCCGGCATTCTTTTCGAAGTCGTTGAGGTACGACTCGAATCGCGGGGTGTTTACGCCCTTCTCTTGAGCAACGCGAACCAGCTCCTCACGTGCTTCCTGGACTGTTTCTGAGTTCGATAGTAAGTCACCGCGAGCAACATCACGAGCGAATGCTGTGCGCTCCTTCCCGTCATCACCCTTATATTTGTAGTCTCCATCTCCAGTGGGAGGATCCGAAACTACACGAACACGCGGCTTGGCACCAGACGTGTTGACGAAGTTGTCCGTATTGCCATCCCTTGTCCATAGCTTGGTCATTTGCTTATCTTTCGAGATCAGCGTGTCGGTAATGGATTTAAGCTTGTCGCCTTCATAGTTAAATTTGCGGTTGGAACCATTCTCAAAGTCAACTTTGATTGGACGATTTCGATCGTCAAACTCAACCCTGGCAAAGTCTCTGGTTTGGCGAACACGGTTACCACTTTCTAGTTTGTAATCAATGGAACCATCCGGAGATAGCCGGAGATCTTTCCGTACTTCTGTCTTGCCATTGCTTTGCCATTCGTCAGAACCGGCAGCACGGCTTGATGTTCTCGTTCCAAGTTTTGTTCGATCGGTAATTGAAGTCAGCTCACTGCCAGTGTATTCCAAGGTCCGGGAATCGCCGTTTAACTGGGTTACAACCTTCAGCCGATCATTTAGGTCATAACGACGTGTGACACCTTGGTTCACAACGTCTCTGCCCCCATCTCGGTACTTCACGTTGGAAGTTCCGTCGACATCTTGGTAGCGAAGATTACCATCGCGACCCATTTCCATGCCCATTCTCTGCTTGGGTGGAAAATCATCGGAGAACCATCTGCCGGCTCCATCCTTTTTCCAATCGGTGTCTATAGGCTTACCATCTACTATCTTGGTTTCGGTCAGCTTGTCGAGACGATTGCCTTTCAAATTGGCTATGTACTTGGTGCCATCAGCATGAGTGGTTTCCACTTGCGAAGGCCAGATGCCGTTCTGGTTACGCTGAGTCCTTTCAGCTTCACTGAGCCGACCGCTTGCTCCTGAATGCGTCAGCTTGTCGGCGCTTTCCCCATGGCTGTATACGCCGTTTGCACTCACAGAACGGACCCCGGACCAGTTTCCAATCAACTGGCCGTTTTCGTAAATCGAATAAGAATTTGATTCCATGCCATCAATTTTGTATGGCTTACCTTCGCTGGTTACTTGACCTATGTACTTGTAGGTTGTTTTATCATTGATAATTTCGCTAGTTACGCGGCTCGGGTTGGCGGTATCTTCGTATTTGAATGCACGCTTGTTTTTCCCGTCGGCAGATATCATCTCAGTCACGCGGCCTTGGGCATCACGCTTATAGGTGCCGTCATCCAGAGTTACCTTTCTATCGTCCACAGCAGTGACGGTAGCTTTCGGGGTAACTCTTTCAGGCCTCGGTAAATCCCGTTCCGGCGGCGCAATATCTTTTGGCTGGAGTTTGAGCAGAGCCTGTTCCCGCGCTTGAACTTGGGCCGCAGTCAGATCGCGTGCTTCGGCGCCACGGTAGTGCGGGACAGCTTCAGAGGCACCCTTCATGGCCAACAAACCGCTATCGGAAATACTTACGTTTCCCGGGTACGTCCCGATCGGCTGCGGACGCCCGTCAGCATCTTTCTTAGTGATGGCAAACGACTCTGGACCAGTTCTTGTAAATTCAGTATTTCCATTGATGGTAAAACTAGTTACCGACTTCGGGTTAGCTGAGTCATTGAATTTAAAGTCCCGGGTAACAGTGCCATCAGTAGATACAGTCTTTGAAACTCGTCCTTTTTCATCTCTGTGGTACGTGCCATCAGCAAGAGTAAATTGACTGCGATCAGCTGCTCGCTCAATCGACGGCGGGCGCGAATCAGCCTTGTCGCCCTTACTGTCCGTGATTTGGACGCCAGGAAAATCTTTCGGAATACCCCTGGATGGATTATGCGTATCAGCAGCCGATGGTTTCTCGTCAGGTTTCTTCTCTTCAGTCCTCACCGGCTCGGGAGTAACAACCGGACGACCACTCAGTTCCGAAGCTTCTTTTCGCAATTGCTCTTGAATGAACGCGTCAAATTTCTTTGCCGGATCTTCGGCATCTTTGGACTTCGGCACATCGCCGGTTTCGGCCATACGAAACTCCCGACTGCTGCGGGGATCAGTCTGAAACGGGTAACCTAGTAAATTGCAAACCTTTCATCGCCTATCGGCAATTAAAGCCTGTGTAGCCTATCTTAATGAGAGTTGGCTAATTTGTGACTGTCATCGAATGCAGTTTAAGCGGTAGAGCTGTGCAATTGACCACTGAGAAGCTACTATTTCAGCTGCGCTCTCGTTTTTTCATCTGGCAACCCGTGCCTGCGCTGCGTATTGGGAATTTCAAGCCAGAAGCGGCTACCCTGTCCTTCTGATGACTCAACCCCTATCCGCCCATTATGTAGCGCCACGATTCGGCTGCAGATCCACAAACCCAAGCCGACACCACCTGCGCTGGTGCCCGTGCTGAATCTCTGAAACAGTTTTGCTCGCGCTGCCTCACTAATTCCTGGACCATGGTCGCGTACAGAGAACGTGACATGCTCGTCGTTTGCGTGCGCCGATACTTCCACGGTCGATTCGGAAGGTGAAAACTTTATCGCGTTCGATACCAAGTTAACCAGGACCTGGATGATTCGCTCACCGTCGCAGAAAACCTCCAGCGTCTCCCCACCTGAAGCTGTCAGCGTTATGTGCTTTTCCTCAGCCAAACCGCCAAGCGAGTCTAAAGACCGCATAAGCAGTGGCTCCACAGATTGTCGAACCATTTCGAGCTTGATATTGCCGGATTCCATTCTTTCAATTTCAAGAAAATCATCACAGAGAAGCTTTAGCCTGCTGGTTTCAGACTGAATGCGCTTTACAGAACGCTCTACTTTCGGCTGCAAACCCGAGCTGTGAAGTTCAAGAAGGTTTGATACCATAAGATTTATTGAGGTTAGTGGTCCGCGCAAATCATGGGCAACAGTCTGCAGCACGGCGGCCTTTTCTTGCTCTGCTTGCCATCGCAGCTCGGCCAGACTCCGAAACTTGCTATCAATCTCGGCAATCTCATCGCTACCACCAATCGCAGCCAGATCCTTTCGCCCTTCGAAGAAGCAGTCGATGTTTTTCATCAGCGTGGATAATCGCCGAAGCGTCAAGGCACCAAATATGGTGCCGAGGACCAGCGACAATATCACGTCGGCGAAAATACCGAATGATATTAAAAAGCGCAGGTCCTGCCGTTTTTTTGCAGCCTCTGGTTGCGCGTCGCTCACCTCCGGCCCATAAATCGCTTGAATCCGCCGAGACGCTTTTGACACCTGATGTTCAGTTATTGTCAGCTCAACTAACAACTCCTCTTCCTTCACGACATTGGCAAACGTTGGGCGACCACCCCCGGACGAGTATGCCTTCATAGAATCTGTCATCAAATCAAAATAGTGGCGTATGGAATCAACGTACTGAGTAACTGCCTCTGATCCTTTCGGGTCTTCAGCAGATAACTGCAACAGCTCATCTATTTGTTGACTGCTAGCAGCATAGACTTTTTCGTATGCCTTCAAGGCAGGCTCTCGAATGCTAACGCGGAGAATCCCAAATATCATCACCGTTTCCGCCACCGCGTTCTTAAGGCTGTCAGACCTTGCAAGAATTTGCTTGGCTTTGTTCTCGCGGCTAATGGTGCGATCGAGATCAGTAACAGTGCTTAGCAAACTGTATGTGAGGCATATCTGGACTGCAAGTGGAACAGCGATAAGCGCGTATCCCTGAAATTTTAGTTTCATGAGACAGACACCTATTGACTGCCATGACGGCGGATGAATGGTTCTAGGGAATCTCTGTTTGCGGGCTCAAGAGAATGAATATGCGAAGAGAGTTTGGCAAAGAATGGCTTATCATCGAGACTGATACCAGATTCAAGGATTTGCTGCGCCACGTGGTGACGAGTCCATTTTACATTCAAACGCCTGGACAAATCCATCGAGCGATTTAGGAGTGCATATCCGGCCTCCTTTTGGCCAAGCGCCACCTTTGAGATGCCGAGACCGCAGAGCAGTTCGACCTGTTCTATGGTAACCTCGGCTCTCTTTAACTCAAGCTCAAATGCCTCATCGTTAGCCTTCACTGCATCGAGCACTTCTTTGAACATCTTGGCGCGAACAAGAGCTTCCACAAGTTGCATCGCGGCCCTGTTGTGCTCTAAAGACATCTCAGAATCCAGCTCTTGGTTCAACGCTACTGCGATCTTCGCCGACCGTACAGCACCGGCCGCATCATTAGTTCTTAGGCACCATTCAGCAACGGCGCGATTGATTTGATAGGAGACAATTTTATCTTGCCAGATGTTAGGCGAAAGGATCTTGGCGGCACCATTGGCTTGTGCGATAGCCTCCGGAAGATATCCCTGTGCCACAAGCATCCGACATTTCTTTAGGCTTATACGAGCTTGATCGGAGGCCGGTGCAGTTATTTTGGTTGCCGAAATACTCTGATCAATGAGCAGCATTGCTTTACTGGTATCACCTTTAAACTCAGCTCGGCTGGCATCCCGAGATAGTTTCTCCCATTCCCTATCCACTGGGAATGCAAAACATTCGCTTGGCGTGAAAAATTGCGCTAACAGGCAAACAAGAAGGCCAAGCAACCATGAGACTGGACGTCCACTTTTGATTGTGCCGCATTCGCCTATGTCCGATATCATTGTAATTTTTCAGGAACGCTGAGCCTATAGCCGTAGCCCTTGGCTGATTCAATTAAGCTGGGACTACCATCTTTATCGATTCTTTTTCGCAATCTGTTGACGCATGTTCGAAGGGCCTGATTAGATGCATCGGAATCACAATCCCATACATGGTCCAGAATTTTCTCGGAAGGTACAAACGTGTTGGCGTGGCGCATCAGGAATTCCAAAAGACTGTATTCCTTCGGCAATAGTCGCATCGTTTTACCTTCCAATGTCAGGCTCATAGACGCTCTATCAAGAGTAAGTGTCCCCTGAGAGTCTTTGTCAGCGAAGTAGGGCGCCGACCGACGAAGTAGGGCACGAACCCGGGCCCCGAATTCACGCATTTCAAACGGCTTGGTTATGTAATCATCAGCGCCGGAATCAAGACCGCATTCTTTATCAGCAGTTTCCTTCTTGCCTGTTAGAAGAAGAATCGGCGCACGTCCCCCGTGAGCACGATACCTGCTGCAAACATCAACGCCGCTGACTCCGGGCATCTGCCAGTCAAGTATGGCTAGATCGTAGCCAAAGTCCTGCAAACGAGCCAGGGCGTCAGTCCCATCAAAGCAGACCTCCACTACGAAGTTTTGGCTCTCCAGCCAATCTTGCAGCTCTTCGGCTATATTCCTGTCGTCATCGGCAACCAAAATCTTGGCCATTCTGGACTCCTCTTGATGTGACTTACCACGGTGGCACGGCGGTGAACCACGCCACTAGCTATGTCCAACTGCGTTAGAAGCTCAGGGCGGTCTGTGCCCCGATGCTCCCGCATCACACCCCTCTAAATTGCGTCAGCAACGATTATGTAACGCACCCCGGGTTACTTTGCTGATGTGACCGAGTCGTCAATCAGCTTTGCCAAGGGTTTTCATCCCATGCGAAATTCAAAGCAGTTTCTGGAGTAAATGCAGTCATGAATGAAAGAATTGAAATGAATTATGGTGCCGAACGCGGTGAACCAGTTGACCAGTGTGCCGGGCTGAACCTTTTGAGTATTTCCGAATCGGTAGCAGCGCGCCTTCTTAAAGCGGTTCCAGATCGTGAAGAAAGTGGACAGAGCGCGGACAAGAAAGACAGCAAGCAGGGGAACAAAAATGAGTTTGGCAACTCTTCAAAAGATTACTTGGGTATCGACAGAGCAGAAGCAGCAGCGCTCATCGCGGCGGCCATGGAAGAGAGGATCAAGAATGAGATCACCCGCTTTGAAAAGTACCTAGAGGCAACACCACCGAAATCAGATAAAGCGCTAATCAACGATATCGGCAAGGCGCTGATAACTGGCGACTTGACGTTACTGCAGCGAGACCTGGCGAAGACCACTGACACTAAGCAGCTAGAGGACTCCGCTGCCTATTTAAGCAAAGCATTCAGTTTGCCAATACAGCCCGTATCGGGTCAAGGACTCCAATTCCTCCTGGTAGAGCGTCGGCCACCGAGATTCGGTAAAGCTACGGAGGCACCAACGAGCCACCATCGAATCAACGTCTACTCCGATCGGGTGCATCTGGAAGCCGGTAATGAAATTCGCTCCGAGAAAATGATTGGAGGGACAATGTGGACTGGGTACCATCAGGTAAAACAAGCCAATTCCGCCACGATGTCCGAACTTCAGCAAGCCGTGCTCTATCCAGGGTTATTCCGCAATACACCCACAATCATCGATACTGAATTCGAAAAACATTCAAGTAACAGGAATCAGGCATCACAGGAGGCTGCTCGGCGTTTGGGAGAAGCCTATTTGAAAGACGCAGCGGAAGACGTTCCAATCACCAGGCAGTCGGTAAACGAAAGGGTCGAACGCTTTCAAGATCGCCTGAAATCATCTCCGCCGCCCTCGAGTATGATGCTGATAAAGGATATGGGAAAGGCACTCATCACCGGCGACTCAGTGTGGTTGCAGCGATCTCTCCATGGCGTTACAGACCAGAAGCAGCTTGAGGTCATCGCCGACTATCTGAGCGAAGCATTCGCCATGCCCGTGAGGGCCGTGCCCGGTGAAGGACTGCAATTCAACCTCGGGAGGCAAGTGTCCAGACCTGCTCCTAATGACCTCCCGATTCCGGGCTTACAGCCTCTCGATGCCAGCTTTCCGCGTCGGATTATGCGCGATATCACGATCTATCAGGACCGGATTCTGGTGGATGACATGTATTTCGCACAGCATAACGTTGCTGATTCCAGGACACCACTCATGTCACAATCCAGGGTTAAGTACTCCGATTTCGCAGCGATGTGCGAGCTTCAACAAGCTGTATTCAATGAGCGCAAACGCAAGAGATAGAACAACTTCACGAAGTTCAATCAAAGGGGAAAGGAGAGCGCTCAGTATGGACGTTCTCTTTTACCGCACCTGACCACCACTCCTCCTTGAAATTCAAACTGCACTTTCGGCGCTGGAACAATTATGTAACGCACGCTCGAATATTGTTCTTTCGTAGACCACACAAATTCGAAATTCTCCAGCTCGCAAGTACCTTGCCAGTGCACCAATAGGCACAAGCTCGAGGAGTTTCTATAGGAGAGATTATGCCCAAAGATACGCAGGACATAGTGAAGCCTCACGAAGGTGATCACAATCAAGGTGCAAAGCAATCCACAAACGATAACTGGAACCTTCTTGCAATTGTCGCACCCGGAATTTCAGCATCGGCGGTCGTAGCAGGCGGAGTCTGCCTAGAAAACAAGAGCGACCGCGCCATCTCACCGACGCATCTATTGTTTCCGGCACTTATCGGAATGGATATATCCAAAAACATTGCCAAAGACCCGGCCGTTCGAGCAGGTTTCAATGATTTATTGAAAATGCAATCACGTGGCAACGAAACTGGTATCAAAGCTGGAATGGACATCCTCGAAGGAATCGGCGATGCGCATAAACAGCGAGGTAATGCGGTAGACGGCGCGATGAGCGAACTGAGAAAGCTCGATGACGGAAAACCACTTGGACCGGCAAAACTAGACCCAATACTTGCGGCCGCACTGAAACTACGCAATGGTGAGCTTACGGCAGAAAGGAAACTCCTTGAAGGAGGCATGAAAGCAGATAAACGAGTCTGGGACAGCGGGAAAGAAACCATTTTGGACGCTGTAAGGCTTCAACAGACTGTCGATCGCAAAAAGGTTGACCTGGCTGCTGACGCCATGAAGCTAAAACAGAATGTCGATGGCAAGACAGTAGACCTGGTTGTTGACGCTGTGAAGATGAAACAAGATGTCGATCGCAAGACAGTTGATTTGGCCGTTGACGCTGTGAAGCTGAAACAAGATGTCGATCGCAAGACAGTTGATCTGGTTGTTGACGTATTTAAACTAAAACAGGATGCCGATCGCAGGACCGTGGATCTGGCCGTTGAAACTGCCAAATCTGCCAAAGAGACAGCCGGTCACCATTCCACAGCCATGGCGGGTGACGTTGAAAGGGTCGCAAAAAACACTGCGCAACAAGCAAAACCACTCATTGAAACTGGTTGGCAGTTATTCAAAAAGGCCAATCCCGTAATTGGGTTGCTTGGAAAGATAAAAGACGCAGCGGAGAAGTAACCCGATCCATCAAACCGTTGAGCCAACGTAGGGAGCCGATCCGATGGATCGGCTCTCTCACGCTGCAAGCCTGTCCAGAAATTCTACCTACCAGGAGCCGCCGGACGCGTGAGCAGGGCATCACGATTCGCGCGGGACAGATCCGCAAGCAACTGGTGCGCTACTCGTTCAGTCAGAACGTGTTGGCAAATTTGTTGTTCATCGCCATCCATCGTGACCGTCTTATTCAGTGAAAGACTTGCAAACCAAACTGGTAAGCGCTGAGCAGAACGAAGGGATTCGTCAGATCTCGCGATGACGGCTTTGCAACCAGTTCGGTTAAGGCTCACTCTTAGTTCGTCCACTGCACGTTGCGCAGACTGTTCCGCAGGCACCACTTGAAGACCATGCTTGCCTAATAGTGATTCAATTCCTTCCCGGAGTTCATCTGTGGCACTACCGCCACCACTAATTTCTAGCGACAGAGTCCGCATTCCCTTTAGCCCGGACCAAGGCTTTTCCGTAGCCCAGGGTGCGTTTGTCGTGGCCGAATTGACCGTGCTCGACCCAGTTCTAAGACAACACAAGGGGCCGGAATGGGCACTGTTTACCAAGCCACCAATAATGAAACTAAATAGCGCAACCGAGAAAGTCCGGATAAGGGTAATCGGCTTAGTCGGGCGCATCAGCAACGAAGCCTTAGACCAACGACAACCAGGATTTGATTTCCTCATCACGCGAAAACCCCCATAGAAACTTCCGCTCTCGGCACTTCAACTTTGACATGATTTTGGCAGCACACTACTAAGGTCAAGTTAACGGTTTCTGCCAGCCGGAAATCAAGTGCTGCTGCTAAATTTGCCTCCTTCTACATTGGAAATTCTCCATCGTTCTATCGGAACAATTATGTAACGCACCGTGGAATATTGTGTTTCTCCTGAGGCGCGGCAACGAAGCCGCGACAAGCAGAACAGGTGAAGAAATGATGGCTACTAATCAAAACTATGAACTGACTGACACTGGCAACTTCCTTGCTTTTAATGTGCATGACACTTTCGGCGAAGATCAAAGATCTAGGAAGACAGTGCTAAGAAAACTGGTATCGAAGGATCTGTTCCTCCGCAACAACCCTGGAACCACACCAACTCTGCGCAATCTGTACCGGATCGAAAGAAGCTCAGGCCAACCAGAGCAGTGGATGTTAATGGCTGTCGATGCCCTTAACGGCACAATGCTGCTAATGAAAATAAATGGTGCGCAGTAACGCACGGCTTCCCTCCAGACTGTTTGGCCGATACGCGGTCACGAACCAGCAATTCAACCATCAACGACAGCCCATTTCATTAGGCGCTGGAACAGTTATGTAACGCACGCTCAAATACTCCGCTATGGCAATGCGACCCCCCGAGGATGACAGACATGGTCAATTCCACAACGATGCTTCCATCTTTCGAAATCGTCGACTCCAACCCCTCACCCCCAACTTCAACGATTCCCAAATCACCAGAAGCGCCAGCACATTGGCGGAAAAAACTTGAAGTCCGCCTGTCCGGCCGGGGCGGACTTCAATATGTGACGGGTCTTACCAATCATTTAAAGAACGTATTCTCCAAAAATGCCGAACAGCCGGACCAGACTCTTCAAAGAGCAATGCGTGATTCCGTCCTGAAACAAGCAGGATGGGGTCCGCTGAGCGATTTATTAGCCTGCCAGTAGGGCAGATACCTGAAGTGCGCCGAACTACTGATTGAGTGACCAGCATTAAAGCACCACCTATGCAATAGCAATGTCCGGGGTCGATGACACCCATATCCAGGAAAAGGCAAATGGAAGATAAGTCCGCTGACAAAGAGTTGCCAGAGAAAGAACTCAATCACAGCAGTCGGCAACTTTGCGATTTTCTGGATGAAGTGCGAACTCGTCTTGGCGAAGGCGCGACTCGACTGAATGGTGGAATTCCCGGAGAGATGACTTTCTATGACATCGATGGGCACCGGCTAGACAATCTGATTGGCGGCGAAGGCCCGGTGATAGCCTTGAAGTCAACTGCCACTGGGTTTCATCTGGAGGCATTTACTTCCGATCAAAACGCTCGCGATCGCCGCTCGACAGGAACGCTCGACGTAATCTATCAACGAACAAACCTGGAAGTAACAGAAGTACAAAGGCTTCGGTCGACCAGTTCAGCACCGGATGTTGAAGTTCGCACCACTGTCAAGGCCGCAGAGGACCTGGTAATAATAGACATATCTACCTTCGGAGGACGGCAGGTAGCCAAGTTTCAGCATGGCATGCCCTCATTCCTCGAACTCAAGACTGATTACAACGGCAGCACCGCCAACGCCGCAGGTCGTTTACTACAATTTTCGTTCGACAAGCAAGGACATATTGCAAGCGTCAAGCTGGATGGGAAGGATCTTAAAGGGCCAGAAGCGGAAAAATTCATTCGAGCTGGAGAGGAAACTCTGCGAAACATCTCGAAGGAAAATGGATTCTCCCTTGGTTTAGCCCAGACATTCGACGCCCCGGTCGACACCAGTGCCAAAACCGGGACCATCTTGGAACAAGAACAGTGGACGCCCGTAGAAAAACCGTCACAAGAAGCCGCACAGGCCTTTAGCAACATGCTCACACGCCTGATGCAAGAGCGCACCACCAACAAAGGCCGCAGTGCTGAGTCGCAAAGTGCAAAACCCACGGTAAGCGACGCCACTCCAGTAGCAAAGGCAAACGCTATGGATGGACCGAGGCAAAGTACCGATATTGTTCGGCAGAACGGTGAGAAGGTGCACGTTGAACGCGTATCGGACGGCACCATCATGTTGATTGGCACCTCCAACGGTATCGTCTGGGATCGAGCAACGGATGGTTCCTATGCGCTGCGTGGCTCGAACCCACCTTTCAGAACTATCGGAACGCCCTTCGTCAAACCCAACGGCGACTTTGGCTTTACAGAAAAGCAAGGACGATCGCTAGAACAAATAGCCGACGCCACGCTAGTGCAGATGACTGGTAAAACGATGCGCCTCAAAGATGACGGTTCATCGCAAGTTATAGGAGCCGACGGGAAGGTACAAGCAACAGAAGATGCTCTAGGCGGGGTTCGGTCCATCGAGCGCATTGGCAATCCACCGAAGGTAGCGTCCGCCACCATCGGCGCTCGCACGTTCAACCGCATGGAAGGCAACCACTGGAAATCTAAAGACGGCAAGGAAGTCTGTGGCGAGTTCGACATCGATTCCGACGGAAACTTTTCCTTTGCCAATGCCGACAATAAGCTAGAGACCATCAATCGCACCGATGGCACGATGGTGCTGCGCAGTATGGAAGCGCATCGTGGAGTGCTCCGGACTGAGACAAAGGATGGACAGGCAACTGACTATTTCCGCGCGGCCGATGGCAAACTAATCGGCATGAAGTTGCCAGACGGCTCAACTTACACGCGAGTTCCTGATTCTCCGGATAAGCCGCAGCCGGAACGGTGGGCCAAAGATGGCACCATAGCAGTTAACAAAGAATCTCGTTCCGTCGATGCCGATGGAACGTTGCGCATCAAGCCAGACGGAGCAGCGGAGAAAGTCACAACCGCCGACGGTTGGGAGCGAAGGACTAACGCACAGGGGCGTCAGATACTCACAAAAGAGTTGACGGACAAGTCCAGCGTGACAAAGAGCTTGCAAGGCCAAATACTAGAAGCTCGCGACTCCAAAGGTGTTGTGCGCAGCTTCAGTTACGACCATCTCGGCCAGCTAAACCGCATAAGCTATGGCACGGAAACGCCCTGGGTTATTGGAGCAAATGGTAAGACCTGGACGAAGGAGGGGAGCAATCCTGCTCAATCGTTCGATGGAAAAATCGACGTGACCGCCGAGGGTCACGTCGTCGAATCTCGACTAGAAAATGCTATGGTCCGTCAGATTGTCAGAAAAAATGACGCCTCCACCATCGAACTGGTAAATGGACAGGTTGTGAACATCACTCGCGCCAACGGTCCAACCCCCTCAGGCTTGGCAATTCTAGGATATGACGCTACCGGCAAACCGAACAAGGTCGCTTACGCGAACTCGAACGGCGAGTACATTGCCACCACCAATGGAACGGACTGGCAGAAATACTCGGCTGACGGAAAAGCTATCGCCGGCGAGAAGTCGCTTCGGCGCACAATTGCAGTTACCAACGACGGCACCGTCACCACAACCGACCTGAACAACAAACGAATTTCCCATAAGAGAACTGACGGCAGCAGTACCTTGACTGACCTTGAAGGGCGCAAGCAAGGCGAAATGAGAGTGTGCAGAGGAGCCTTGTTCTACCGTTATGATGAAACGACCAAGCAGCTGCTGGGCACCGCTGAGTACAGAGATGGCACAAAAGTGGAGCAAGACCTCGAGGGGCAGGTCACCTCAGTAGAAGGTGACAAAGTCAATCGCAAGTTCCAATACAACAACCAGAATCAGGTTGTCGGGTTCGAAGAAGACGGACGCTCTTACAAGCTGAAGGACGGTACACAAGATGTCTACATCAACACTGCCGATCCCAACAAACCCATAGTCGCATTGCTGTCCGTCGGGGAAGGCGGGATAATGCAGGCGATCGCTCGCGATGGTTCTCAGACCTTCCACAATAACGACGGAACAACCGTGACGCAGCGGCGCGACGGTGCCTTCATGATGCGCGATGAACAAGGTCGCATGGTTGAAACGCTGGATATCAATGGATTTCGCATGCGGTATGAATACGGGCTGCCTTCTGACGTGCTCCAACGCGGCGGTGGATTAAAACGAGTCCAATTCGGTGACGAACCAGGAGCTAGAGTCTGGACGACCGACAATGGATTTAACTGGACTGACAACAATAAGATTCCGCACCACACATTCTTTAGTGTCGATCAAGAAACAGGGGCCTTACGAGACTTCACCACCACCGGTGACATATCGTACAGGGGACTTAACGGCAAAGAGCACAAAGAGCATCGAGACGTACAAAGTCCTATCGATGTTATTGCCAAAGAGCGCACTTGGGACACCTACAAGAGTACTGAAGAGCGTGTTATTGCTGAGCAGTTGAAAGACAGGACTGCCGAAGAAATCTTTGTCATGGGCCACCGCTACGACTCCAATGACCAGGACCGTTTGCGCCGGGAATTGGTTGAAGAAGTGGGTGGGGCAGACTTCTTTCGTGGAGTGCACGTCGACGGATTGTTCAAACGACGGGACAGAGAAACCGATTACCGTGCGATTCAATTAATGGTTAACCGGTCGGAGCAACAAGAGTATTGGTGGAGTCGCGATCGCAGTATGGACGACATTCGCCGAGAGGATCACGAAATCCTCGGCAGTGCCACGGAGAAGGATCGAATTGGTATCGATACGTCGTTACGAGCGATGTACCAGATGAGCTTGGCTGATCACGTAAGCAATGGTAAAAACACGCATGGCGACATGCAGGGTGATGAATTCTATCGCAAGTCGATGGAACTCTACGCGCTAAAGGGGCGCGATATTCGCACGTCTCAAGAGCAGTCTCAGATAATGGATCTGGGACTTCGATCCAAAAATCCGCTAGACAATTTCATGATCGCGTCCGGCGAAAATATCGCAACCGACGCTCATCGCGCCGAATTCAATAGATCCGGTGGCAAGTCCAGAATTCGCGCTGCCTTCACCGAGACCGGAACCGATCTTGCTGGTGACAAGTACGACATAGTCGATGATTTCGCTGTTCGCCAGGCTAACGACTACCTGGACCGAGGCAAGCTGAAGCCGGCAACAGCAATTCTGAAAGCGACCGGCACATTCAGCAACGAAGACGAGGTGATCAATCACACCCTGCAAAAAATGTCGAAAGCAGACCAGAACCTCTATCACGACGGTGAAGCCCTCGCCCGCGAAGGTAAGCCACGGGAGCAAATGACAGACGGGCAGCAAGAAGCAACCGATTTCTACAACGAGATGCAAGCGGCTTTGAAGGGACTGCACTGGTTCAAAAACGAGCGCAAGACTTTTGGTTACGATGCCCAAATAGGACGCCAGGACAATGATGGCATCGACCTCACAGCAAAGTTAGTTGAGATAGGTGGCCACTGGTTCAACGATCACCAAGAGAATCTTGGTGGCATTGAAAACATGTCGCGAGCAAGTTTTGATCGATTGATGGAGGAAGCGCGCCATGACACTTATATCACACGCGACGGTCAGAATTTCCGTTCGGAGTTCCAAGCGAAATTACACTATGGCATGGTCAAGAACCTCGGTTCCGGCGACTATGTCGGCAAAGCCAAGGCAATGATCGACGGTAAGATCGGCCGCGCACTGGACATTGCTCGGGCTGCAGATACGGATTCGGCCAAGTTGCATGAGTTGGTTCCTGCGCTACGGAACATTCCGGAAGGCGAGTTCCGCGATCTGGTTGCCGGTTTTCATTTACGGGCCAAACTCGAAAAGGGTCACACCTCCGATGGATTGCACGCGGACCAGAAGAGGCAACTCGAAGCTTACAGTAAGAACGAGACGTTCCGTCAATTTATGGAAGGTCGAGCAGTCGCCCGTGAACTTGAGAAAATGCAGGCCGAAAGTCCATCGAAAACCCGCGAGATGCGTGAGCAATTCATCCGGGACCTTGGCAAACAGGGAGTTATAGCATACGAAACCTATCGCACAGATCTGTTTGGCGCTTCACAGGAAGTGCGTCGCTCACTGTGGGAGACTCTCAATCACAACACTGGCACCTTCAGTAAAGACCGTTCAAAAATGTGGGACGCCGTTAAGAATATGAGTCCCGAAGACCGGCAAAACTATCGCCACAACGCGAAGATTGGAGGCAAATCTGATGGGTATCAGCAGATTGTCTCAAAGTATCTCGACGAAACTTTCGGCGCGGCAAATCCGGCGCGCACAGCCATTAATCGCGTTCTAGCGGACATTGCCGCAGACAAGGAGAATCTGCCAAAGTCACCGGCGATAACGATCGTCGACGAATTGAATATCAAAACCGGCTTAAAATCTGGCAGTCGCAAGGACTCTGTGTGCATGGTGCAAGATGCGCTGCGCAATGATCCTGGATTGCGTAAGCGCCTGGAATCGGATCAAGCCTTCAAACAAAGCTTCATCGAAGCAGCTACTGCGGCAGTAACCTATGTTCCCGCCAAGGGTTCAGCCACGGACATCGACCGCGATAAATCGACGGACTATGAAAAATTCATCTCAGGACTGATCGATAGTACCCGGGGCGGTCTCTCTCCCGATGCACTGAAAGAGTTGAACATCATCTTCGTCGCCGGTGGAAAAGATGGTGGCACTAGTCTTCGCCCAGATTTAGACGTAAAAGGCTACTTCAAAGATGGAGTATTGGATACTACCCCCGAGGCGCTAGCCCGACTAAAAGGAAACGCGGCAGAGCGCAATGCTCTTCTCTCCAATATTGCTGACCCAAAGTTGCAGCAGCTCGCCAGTTCCATCCTCGCTGAAGGCAAAGTGACGCCGGAAGCTCAATTGCGTGCATTTGTTCTCGATGCTGGGGTCACCAAAGAGCAAGCGCGGCAAATTCTTGCCAGTATGGGCGGCGACGTCCCTGCCAGAACGCAACTTGCAGACGCTTACCAGCGCAAATTCCAAAGCGGGGGAAGTGACACCGGCAATTTGCGCAGCGATATTCTCGGAAAACTGGACAAAGCGGACCGGCACGAATTCGTGCGACTCACCCGCATCGATGAATGGTCGGCAGACCTGACAATAGTCCAGGCCGCAGATGCTGTCTCTCGTGCCAATACCGGCTGGGTAACGTCTTTAGCTCGGGGCTACAATATCAGCCACGAAGAAGCACTACGCGGATTTTTGCAAGAGCGCTACCTGGCTCAAACTACGCTCGATCGCGGCGACCTTACGCCGGCAGAGTTACGGCAACAATGGGCAGCCGTCAATACAGCAACAAAATCCTTCCACATGACCAAGGAGTCGACATCCGAAACTATCATCAACGGCGTGATCATGGCCGGTGCAATCGTGGCGGCACCGTTTACCGGTGGCACAAGCCTGGCAGCGTTGGTTGCCACAAGCGGAGTGATAGTGACCGGCGGCGTCGTTGGTGCCGGGCTCAAATACGGACTTATGGGCGACACGCACCGTGGCAGACAGCAGTTGCTGACTGACTTCGTCAAATACTCAATCCTAACCGCTGTAAACTTCGCCGATCCATTACACTTCGGTGCGACAATGCAGCTCGGCAAAACAGCTGCAATGCAGCTCGGCGAAATGGCCGCAACCAAAGCTGCTACAAAAGCACTCAGCGACGCAACGTTCACCGGACTCTCTATCGAAGCACGCAAAGCGATCACGGAAGCAACAATGACTGTGTATTGCAATGGCATGTCGCACGGTGCTGGGGTCACCGACCAGGCCCTCCAATCGATGGTGGCCCAACTGGCGAAGAGAAATCAGCTGGGCGGAATGTCAGTTGAAGCACAAACACAGTTGCTGGCGAAATTGATCAAAGCTGGTCCGGGGGCTATTGACGATGTCGCCCGATCCACCCTATCCCAGGTTTTGGCGACCGCCAGGGAAGTGGCAGTAAATCGCCTTAGCGCAACGGCGCTGGGAACTGCAACTAACGCTATTGGTATAGTTGGCTCAAGCATGGCTGTTGCTGCGCTGGAAGAGCGCCCCTACACCAGCGAAAACGGCAAGCAGGATGTGCTCATGGCCCTTGGCCTTGCTCTGCCTATAGTTACTGGAGTTCAACTATTTGGCGCTGGCGCAAGTCTCGCCAGACGCTTAAACAAATTAGACGCAGCGGTCGGCGCTCCTACAGGCAGTGTGTATAATTCCGGCAAGATTGCATCAGGCGAACCGGCGGTCGAGAGATTTGCCCACACCGGGGCAGCCACCAAGGAAGGTGCCGCCAGCCCGGTCGACGATCTGATTCTCCGCCGGCTCGAAGGCGATAAGACAGTCACCGATCAACAGATTCAGGACGCTCTTATTAATCAGGCACGGAATGAATTGCGTAGAATGGGATTAAGTGATGATGTTGCCGATGCCCTAGTTGATCGAAAGAATCTCGTGCTTGAACACCCTAGTGGCAATAACTTTGGCGGATACAGTCCGCGCACGGACGTACTCGGAGTAGCTGCTCTCCATCCGGAGGCTTTGGCCAGTAAAACGGTCACCCACGAAGTGCGCCACCGCAAGAATACCTTCGATCGAACCGCTTTGCAGATGGCAGATCCGAAAGGCTTCCGCGCTGCGATAGTCGACGATGTGGTGTCAAACGCTGGTCGAGGTGGCAAGCGGGTAGTTGAAATTCCAGAAAGGAAATTCTTAGGAGTGATTACAAGAGAACGCGAAATAAAACTGCAGGACCGCATGCTTGCAGGTACATCAGAAGCGCGGTTCATGCGCGATACGCTACGAAAATATCTGACTGAGCGTCCCAATGGTGAGCTGGGTTCCCCTGTCACTGATGCGCAGATGATCACGTGGATGAAGAAAAACAAAGTCGAGATGCCTAAGGGCAGCTCTGCCCGCAATCAGCAAATGCTCGACGAGATGATTGGCGAAGTAAACCATGCTAATTATGTAAAGCGAACATCAGTGATCGGTGACGCAGCCATAAAGGGCAATCCCGCTCTGGCACGAGCGCTTGAGGAGCAAGCAACCGTCCTGCGTAAAATGAGCGCAGATGGTCGCAAGACCATGATGCAACACTCAATGCGCAACCGCTCGCTTGACACCAATGCTCTGGCTGGTGATGTGTCCCGCGATTACTACAGATTCTCCACGGAAGAAATTCGTGCACGACGCAGCGAGCTATCAGCCAATCTACGTCAGGTTCACAGTGACATTACTGATCTGGTGCGCGGCGGCCCGCGGGAAACGAGGGATGTCTTGAAGACCACGGCTAGCGGTTCAGAAAGTCTCAGCATTAAGGCACTGCAAGAGCACATGCCGGAATTGCGCACGAAGGATCCAGCTCGTGCAGCGCTGATCGAGTCAAAACTACGCGAGATGGACGGCTATGCAAATCAAATTCGGTTCAACAATTCGATGGAAAATCTCAATCGCAACGCTCAGGATCTACGCGCATTTGGCGACCCGAATACAAAAGCACAGGCCGAAAATCGGGTTATACGCTACGAGACTCGCGATGGTAAACGGGTGCCCGGCAGCGAAGTCTATGACTCGCCTGCCGCAGCGCGCACTCGTCTGAACGAAGCCATCAGTGAAGTGATGGCCCGCACTCCCAATGAACATGCCGGAACCGTTGCCTATCATCTGTATGAGCGAGGATTGGCTAGTGGCGACGACCTAATGCGCATGTCCTCACCACGCATTGCAGGTGAGGTGGCAAACGGACTTATTCTGGCCAATCCTCAACAATTTACGCCGCATAAGCTAATCGCTCTGGCATCTGACGCACAGATGCACAGCGTTGCCTCCAAACTGCTAGAAGTTCAGGCGGTAACGATGACAGATCTGGTGGATGTTGTCCGCAGTCGCAACCTTGCTGCAATAAGTGCCGCAATCCTCGCCAACTCCAATCCGCCCGTAACTTTGGAAAATCTAGCGATAGCAATGCACGGAAAAGGACGCCTCACCGAGTTCGTATATTATGGTATCGATGGTGGTGCGTTCTCGCGCACCCAGGTTGAGGAGGCGATGGCGAAGCTGAGCGGCAGTCGGCACGCCACTGAAATAAAAGAGATACTGGACTGTCGCCCGGTCGGTAATGATCCGCCGCTGCGTACTGACTGGACCAGCAACGACATTGACGCAGCCCGGGCACAATGGATGCGCGCGCCAAAGGACCAGCCCGATGCTCCAAAACGTTTGAATCCAGACGAATTCCCGAAGCGGATGAAACCGGTAGAAACTGGAGCTGCGAAGACCGTGGAAATCGATGGACAGCAGTACCAACTCTATTATCTAAAAGGTTGGTACCACGGTAAGTTGGACGGCGGCCCTGAAGGCGCAGTAAAGGTTCATGTAACAACTGACGGACGCGCAGACCTCGGAAAAGTGCAAGAAGCGCTGCTCCCGGCGCTCAAAAATGACCCAGAATTGCAGTCGCTGGTGATTGCCTGGAAGACCATGGATCCACACGCAGGCCTGGGACTCAAGAGTGCAGAGCAGGTTTCCGGCAAAGGACAGGAGGCCAAAGCGTTCACCATCTATACGCGTTTACCGGAAGACGCCGCCAAGGTCCAGAAAATACTGGATCGATTGCTACACGAAAAGGGACTAGCACTTGATAGACCCATAGCGACAGGAAACGTAGATTCCATCGGTGGCGCATCAAACCGTGTGGGTATCGTTCGTGATTACTACGATGTCACTCAAATACACGGAATGCCACCGGCAGCCAAACTCGACCTAATCCTACAAGAGCACATACATGCGCGAATGGGGCTGAAGCCAGGTGACAGACTCACTCCTGAGCAACTGCGACAAGTTGAGACCGCTGCTGGAATAGAAAGCAGATCGCTGGAATACGACGCGCAAGGCAATCTGGCTCTTCTGGTCGGAGGCAGATCCAACGTAGCGCACAAGCAGGGTCGGCCGCAGATGTATCTGGATGAAAGCCGTGCGGTAAAAGAGCCAGGCAAGCTCACTGACAGACATGCTTACTATGCATTAACATCGAAGTTCCTTCCTGGCGGGAAGGACCCAGTAGATCTTGCGCTCGGTGCCGTTGCACACCCACCAGAGTTTGCTCCGCTTCATATTGATCGTGCTGCCCACATCACAGTTGAAGGACAAGCTGGAAAACCCGGCAAACCGATTAAGCAGGTAGAAAAGCTCAAAATTGCTGGAAGAGAAATTGAAGTCCAGCCCGGTGGTGCAGAGCAGTTGATTGGACGCAGCCATCAAACTATCCACAACAGTAGTCTCTCTCGGACTCATCTGACGATCGGAAGAACAGCTGATGGTCAATATTACATTCGCGACGAGGGCTCCACATATGGCACCTATATAAAAACACCAAACGAAGCACAGTGGCGTCAGGTGAAGGGCACATATCACCTGCGTGGCGACGAAAAGATCATGATGGGTGGCTATCACAATGCCGCTGCTGCGGACACTCTGTTGACGCACGGTCCTGGTGCTCGAGACGGTGTAGAAATTTCGTTGATGGACACGCCGGATAACACAGTTCCGAATTCCACACGGTCTCAGCCTCAACGACCGGCCGAGCGCTGATGCACGAGAATCCAGATCACAGAATGGACATCTTACAACTTGAGGCAACACCATTGGATAAATCTTCAGTGCCACACGGTAGGCCAATCGCCAATCGCGAACCGTTCGAGCTGACAAACGAATTGTACATTGGAATTTCTCTGATACCACCTGAGTGCCCTCTGCATCTGTTAGACATGTACGCTGTAGGGGGTAGCATCCAGATTGGAATCGACCATACAGACCAGGATCACTGGATGCGTCTTGAAGGTCTAGTGACCGGTGTCGACGGCACATACATTGCGCTTGCCTATGCACCGGACTGCTCGGAAAAATTGGAAAACGATCTGATCGTAGCCCTACGCCTGGCTGACAAGCAGCTTATGACGCTGACAGCAGAAGAGTTCGAATCCGTCCGATATGAATTGCACATTTCGGTGCAAAAACGGATGGCCTCAGATCGTGATTATGTAGAATCGATTCTCGGCACAGTCCGAGATTGGAAAGACTAAAAACGCGTCGCAAGCCTGATTCAGAAAGCTGACCGTTATTGAGACTGACCTGAAGGCCGAGCCAGTATTCACAACGATGCTGCGCGAATTCAAAACTACGGAGTTCTAATAATTTCGTTGTCACCAGTAAGTTTGCGCGCGGACACTTGCGACGGTGGAGTTCCAATCAAATGCAGATGATCTGTCAAATAGCTCACAACGGAACCTTGTATTTAGAATGTTGTAACCGCTCATCCATTTTTGTTCGTGCGCCGTTCATATCCTTCAGTTTTTCATTTTTACGACACTTTAGCTCAGCAATGTTTCGCTCAAAGGTTTGACAAAACGCCTGAAATCAATCCGACCAGACTTAAGTCCACCCCCGACGCTGGACAAGCTCAAGGATGCTGTCAAACCCCTCTGGGTCCAACGCCCCTTGCAGTTCGCGCAACCCATGCAGAGTGACGATTCCCTCGGTCATTGCATCGTACTCAGCACCACCATAGAGCAGCTTATCCTCACCGGGCTGCTCCGAATGGAGGTAATCCAAAAATGTCGGCGTCCGTAAAATCGGTGTGGCGTTATCTGCAGGCGCCACGCCTCCAGCTTCGGATGGTCGAGCAATCCAGAGGACAAAGACCAAGGCCGTCAGGCCGGTCACGCTGAGCTTCATACTGGCGGCGATTCGATTCACACACAGCCGTTATTCCACCTTTTCCACAAGGCTCAGCGCCATGGGCCACCATTTAACGCTCCACAGCCAAACAAATAACCCCACAGACGATTCTCGGGAGCTTTATCACAGCGTTTAGCGTCGCTTTTCTCACTTGCAGGAGGAACGATCATGAGATTTCTGAGTCCGAAACTCCACGGTTTTTTGGATTACGGCTACGTTGCAATTTTTGCCCTGGCACCATCGTTTTTGAATCTAGCCGGAACCGCCGCAATCCTTTGTTATGTAATAGCGGTTGCAGTATTCGCACTCGCGTTCATCACTCGCTACCCTTTAGGCGTCGTGAAGAAAATTCCGTTCACCGTGCACGGTGGCATCGAATTGTCCGCTGCGCTTGCCACAATGGTTTCACCATGGGCATTCGACTTCTCAGCAGCAGATGCAGCAAGAAATTTATTCGTAGTCATGGGCGGAGCATTAGCTCTGGTCTGGCTCGTCACCGATTACAAGGGAACCAAGACGTCAACTGCAGACATCGGGGCCCGGGAACGCGACAAGGTCGGAATCCGTTAACCGATTGGGTAGCAACATAGAATGTTGACCTACTTCCCAAACCGTCGGATGCGGCGCCCAGTTAATTGAAAAACAAAGGGGCTGTGATTGGACTCACCTCCTTTGTTTGCGCCGACGTTTTAGTTCTATGAATCGATTACTGTTCGCCTAATTCTGTTGCGACGCGTGAATGGTATCATGCATCCATTCACACTTGGGTGTCACTATGCGACGAATTGTTCCTCTACTGTTGTTACTGCCGATGCTCAGCGCCTGCATCTCGACAGACAAACCCTTGTCGGTTCGCAAGGACTCTGACGACCGAATCCTCGGGCACTGGCATTCAGATGATGAGCCAAATAAGCCGATGGAAATCGACGTGACACAGGCTGAAAAAGGCTGGTATAAGCTTGTTCAGACCGAATACAGTCAGGACGGACAAAAGAAAGTTCAAACATATCCGGTTGCCTTAACGCGCACCAAGAACGCCAATTACGCCAGCGTTGAAGTTCAAGAAGCACGTCCTGGAATCGCGAACGCCACTTCGCCTTCAGACTGTGAACCGCGATACACGATTTTTCGCTACGCTTTTAAAGACAAGACTATGACTGCTCAGAATTTGAACTACACAAAGCTTGAAGAAGAAGTAAAAGCTAAGCGGTTGAAAGGACAGGCATGGGCAACCACATGGGGCACCAATGCCAAGATCAGCGAGCCTTCCGCTAGCTTTCTACGTAAGATTGACGGTCCACACGGCGATGAATATTTTGATCGGATGATGATCTTTGAAAGGTGATTACGAACGTACTTTGGTTTCAGCTTTCGGAAGCTCGAACCAATACGTAGAACCCTGATTCAAGACACTTACAAAGCCGATCGCGCCGCTCGTCGAGGCACCACATTCGGCTGAGTCATTAAACGCTTGATCTCCAACTCTTGCTGAAACCGTTTGACTTGCGTCTTAGAAGTTTCAGGCAAGTGGACAATTTCACGTCCTACTCCCAGGGTTGGAACTTCACAAAAAAATCCGAAAAACAAAATGGTCAACCGATATCGGTTGACCAAATGAATAGGTACACCAATTGCCAGCAGGGCTTGATTTACACGTGCTGGCCCAAACCGAAGACACCCCCAGAACGGCCCATTTTTAATCGACCTTAAAACAGGTTTAGCTCCCCCAGAACGGAGGAGCTTTTTACCTTGAATCTTAAAACGTCGATAATAATTGCTACCGGCGCATCAAAGATGGTTCAAGCCAGATTTAGTACCGACCGCCGCCACCGCCGCCTTTGGGCTTCGGTTGTGAGATGCTGACCGATATGGCTCTGCCTTCAATTTCACGGCCATTAAGCCCGCGAATTGCAGCTTCTGCCTCGTCTTGCTTTGACATCTCGACGAAGGCGAAGCCCCGCTTTCTGCCTGTATCGCGATCAGTTGGCATGGAGCACGAGACCACAGTGCCAAACTGTGCAAATAAAGCTTCGAGTTCTTCTTCGGAGAGCCGATACGAAAGGTTTCCAACGAATAGCTTATTGTTCATGTGATTACTGATTACCGATTCAAAGTTCGCGAAATATTATCGCAGATATTTGATTTTGTTCCATCTGGTCCGAAATGTCATTTTACGATTTGAGCCTTTGCTGGATGTTATTTTTGGCGGACCCGCCCGTATACTGTTGCCATGATCACAGTTAACTTCAAAGTCGCATCAGCACTTCGTCTACGCACGATCGCTATCTGCTCGATAGTCACAAGTGGTGCGTTTAGCTATACCGCTATTGCAGCGAAAGCAGACGAACTTGATAATTTCCTCAAGGCGGAACAGCCTCGGGTAATAGTTTCGGCTCGCGTCAGAATTGCCTTTACGACACCTCTGGATTCTGGTGAGTGTCATGAAGGTGATCCGGTCGAAGCCGACTTGAAAGAGGATATCAAGCACCGAGAAGAAGTATTGATTCCAGCCGGTTCAAAGTTTCATGGACACATCAAGAGCTTTGAGGCAAGCCGGAAACTGGCCAGAAGTATGGTGACGAAGAACCAACGGTTTCGGCGCCATGCCTCCATTTCCATCGTGTTTGACGAACTTATCACACCACAGCAAGAACACTTTGAAATAACTGCTAAACCCGCACCACAAGTATCGATGTTCAATTACGACCGGAAAACACGACTTTTGCGCGTGGCGGCTGACGGAGCTGTGACAAAAACCGAGAATCTCGACCTCATGCAGCTTCCAGAAATTGACTTGGCTGTCTCGTCGTCTTTACTGGACCCGCGTCGGTTCGACGTAAGAATCCGGCACGGCGACGAGCTCAAAGTGGACGCCGATGTTCCGATAGATTCGCGCAGCGTGTCTTCCAAGGTGATGAAAAAGTAATTACTCGTCGTTTGTTTCCGCGAAATTGACGTCTACAAAGCCCAATGGCAGCAAAATCCGGTCGGTGTCCGGTTGGCGGCTCCACCCTGTGCGGCTACCTGCATTGGATTTAGTCCCGAAGTTCATATATTTGTAGTGCCAGTTCGGGTCGTAAGCCAACCGGTTCTCCTCGACGGCCTGTCCGAGGTAATTCCCCTTATCATCAATGAACGCATCCAGCTCTTCATCCCATCGTCCAAGATATTTTCCAACGGGTGAATAGATGTGCCCGTCGAAAACAACCGCGACATGCTCACCTCTGCTGTTGAACAAATGTTTTTCGACAAATGACTGATCTTCTGCGGAGGCTTTCTCTTCAGCTGCTGGTGCAGGGGCTACAGTTGGAGTTGGAGCTTTTGCCGGCGGCACAGATGCCGCTGGTGCGACTGCCGGTGCGACTGTGGCCGTCGCTGCCGTCCCCGTCGCTGGGGCCGGAGCTGCCAGCTGGAGAGCTTGCCGAATAATTTTCGCTTTGTCTTCTAGCTTAGCTGCGAGCATTTCGTTTCCCGCTTTTCGAGCCAGCTCAATAAAGGAGTCCAACCGCTCAAGCACGATCGGATGAGTTGTCCCATGTGTGGCCACGGCCTCTCGCAAAGCAAGTTCTGCAGCTTTCAGCTCCTCTGCAATGACTTCGGCACCCATGAATAATTACTCCCTTATTTGTAAGTCCAAGTTCTCACTATCTCTTGCTTTAGCGATCATGTTTTGAGCTTTTCGCTTCTGCTTTTGAAGTTCGTTGAAATGAACCCCTTCCGCGAGCGTCAATTCACTCAGCTGATTGTAGATCGATAGCGCTTCTTCCGGTTGCTCGTTTTCCAAATATAGATTCGCAAGCTGATAAAGCACATCGGGACTCGGCTTGCCGACCCTGCGTTTGTAATAATCACTTGCTTTCTTGATGTGCTTTATCGCTACCGCTGGTTCATGCGTCTGCCTGGACAATTTAGTGATGTCATATATTAAATGAATGAACAGCTTATCCGTTTCACCGGCGTTCATATAGTCATCCAAACCAGACAATGCCATCGGTATAGCCTTGTCATATTGCTTGCGCTTACCCAGGACGTAGGCAACGCGCCGTTTGGCACGCGCCAACAAACGCGAGTCCAGCAACTTATCTTCTTCATTGGCGGCTATGGCTTTCGAATAGATGTCGAACAGCAAGTCTCCATCGGCACTGGCTGCTTCGGCATCTCGTGCTTCCTTGAACAATGACATTGAGGAACGATGGCTTCCTTTCTGAACGTCAGTCTCATGCTTGTTCGCTGACACCTGCCAATTCCAAAAAATCACACCGCTGATACAGGCCGCTGCCACCGCCACGAGCGTGATATTGAATTTGTTTCGGACGCCGAAGGCTAAATTGAGCGCGCTCGGGATTCCAGCCGCGGAAGCCTTCAATTTAGACGTATCGTGTCCTGAAAGTTTGGACAAATCCGCCCGCATTTCTTCTGCTGACTCATACCTGTCCTTGGCATTCTTGGCTAAGGATTGATTCAAAATCAGTTGCATGTTTTCGGAATAACTACCCGGCTCAAGGAAATCATGCAATTGCGGCGGTTCATCGTACATGTGCTTTTGCATAACCACAACTGAGTGTTCACCCTGAAAAGGCGCCGTTCCGGTAAGGCAAGCTTGTAACGTACAGGCCAAGGCGTAGATATCGCATCGACCATCCAACGGCTGCCCCATGCACTGTTCAGGGCTCATATACTCGGCACTACCGACGGTCGATCCTGCCTCGGTCAGCTGCTGCATTCGCGCACCCAGACCAGGTATAACTTTGGCGAGACCGAAATCGATGAGCTTCACGACTTCAGTCCCATCATCATTTGGCACGAGCATAATATTTGCCTGCTTAAGATCGCGATGCACGATACCATTGCTATGAATGCACGCAAGAGCGTCGCACACCTGCTTCACTATCTGGATCGCCCGGGATTCCTTCAGCCTCTTTTCCTGGTCAATTACGGACTGCAGGCTCTTCCCCCGCACAAATTCCAGCACCATATACGGTGCATCATTCCAAACTCCATATCCGTAAAAAAGCGCCAAGTTTTTGTGTCGAAGCTTGGAAAGTGTTTGTGCTTCGAGCTCAAATCGAGCAAGTCCGTCTTCGTTGAATCCTTCGTGCTCGTGGATGATTTTCAGAGCGACGATGCGATCTAGATTCGTCTGTTTCGCCGAGTAGACCGCCCCAAAGCCACCTACCCCAAGCTGGGATAGGACTTCGTATCGATCATCTACAATCGTACCCGGCGGAAGGTACATAACACACTCGGCTTTGCGTACTGGGCTTGTTTATTATGCCCAACAGCATCGGTATTCCAAACAACCCTGCAAATATCAGTCCGACTCTATATTAGCTCGGTTGATTGATCATAAACATAGAGAAATCGTCGAAAAATGCATGCATAACCGCTTTGTGCGGACCAAATTCCGGTGTTGCCTCTAAGGCATTTTCCATGTGGTGCATCCAGGCATTGCGTTCTAGAAGCCCGATGCGGAAGGGCAAGTGACGACCACGCATCCTTGGATGCCCGCGATTGTCGCTATAGGTCGTAGGACCGCCTGTCCGTTGTACCAAGAACTGAAAAAGGTGCTTCCTAGCATCAGTCAGGTCGTCTGGATACATTGGACGCAGGAGCTCATCTGTCTCCACTCCAGTGTAAAATGCGTCCACAAGCCGCACAAACGGCTGCTCACTGCCTATTTGCTTATAAATATCAGCCAGAGGGTCTGTCATGCGGCTATTCTACAGCAAGACTCAGAAACCTAAACCTGCCGGTCCTTGGCGCGCTTCTCGGCTAATTTCTGCATTTCATCAGCAATGCTATTGTCAATTCTGTCGTCCGAGCGAATTCGCCCTTGCTGGCGGGTGTGCATATCGGCCAAAGTCCTCTCCACAGCCGCCAGGGCTTCCGTAGCGGTATCAATCTGCTGTTTCAAAGCCTCTCTCTGCTCCGCCAACAGACGCAGTTTTTCATCCACTTCTTCAGACATGCCGCGATACCCTTACTGATAATCTAACTCGAAATCGAGAGCCATTTGACATTTGCTTTGCATACCATACTACTAATTGACCAACGGAGCCACGCGATTCAAAGTGACTCTTCCGCGACTTTTGCAGTTTGAATCTATAAACGTGTTCTAGGACAAATGGATATTCACCACGAATACATGTGCGGAAGTGGGCTAAAACTGCATGTTGTTAGTGCAGGGGATGGACCACCGGTAATTCTGCTTCATGGCTTTCCTGAATTCTGGTACTCATGGAGACACCAGATTCCAGCCTTGGCGGCAAGCGGTTACAGAGTGCTGACGCCAGACTTGCGTGGATACAATCTGTCGGATCGTCCCGCGCAATTCTCCCAATATCACCTGCAATATCTAGTCGATGACATTGCTGAAATAATACGCGCGAGCGGTGGCCGCGCCCACGTAGTTGGGCACGATTGGGGCGGCATAGTGGCATGGACCGTCGCCGGCTGCTATCCAGAGCTGGTGGACAAGTTAAGCATCCTCAATGCCCCGCATATCGGCATCTACTACAAGAAGGCTTTCCGGCCGCCGCAAGTGTTCCGAAGCACTTATGTCGCGCTATTTTGCCTGCCTTATATCCCCGAATTGCTATTGTCTGCCAACAGCTACGCAGCTATCAAGGACATGTTCACTCGGTTGCCAAAGCAAAAGGGAGCATTTACGCCTGAAGACATCGATGCCTACATCGAAGCATTGTCTCGTCCTGGCGCCTTGACGGCAGCACTTAACTATTATCGTTGTGGATTGATTTCGAAGCACGGAATGCAGCTTGCGCGAAAGGCCCAGGTCGATTCACAGACCTTGATCATTTGGGGCGAACAGGACCCTGCCCTGGGTGTTGAGTTGCTCGACGGCATTGAGCGCTTCGCGCCGAATTCCGTTGTCCATCGCTTGCCGCAAGCTGGACACTGGGTGCAAAATGAGGCTCCCGACGAAGTGAATCGGCTTCTGATTCGGTTCTTTGATGGTATAAAGACGTAGTGCGCAAGATAATTCACGTCGATATGGATGCCTTTTATGCCTCGGTTGAACAGCGTGATGAACCACGCTACAGGGGCATGCCGTTGGTTGTCGGCGGACTTCCGGATCAACGAGGTGTGGTGGCAGCCGCTAGCTACGAAGCTCGCGAGTATGGAATCCATTCGGCAATGCCGTCGCGAACGGCCATACAACGGTGCCCTCATTTAATCTTCGTATCCCCGCGTTTCGACGTATACCATTCGATATCCGAACAGATACGAGAAATCTTTTACGAATATACCGAGCTTGTGGAGCCACTAGCTCTTGATGAAGCTTACTTGGACGTCAGCACCAACAAAAAAGAAGCACCATCGGCAACCCTTATCGCAAGAGAAATCAAGGATCACATTTTTGAGCAAACCGGTCTGACTGCATCCGCTGGTATTTCAATTAACAAGTTTTTGGCGAAGGTCGCTTCAGCAATCAATAAACCGAACGGAATTTGTTTGATACCACCAGACAAAGCAGAATCATTCGTCGAAAAATTGAATATAGAAAAATTTCACGGCATTGGACCAGTGACTGCAGAACGGATGCGAAATCTCGGAATTCAAACTGGAGCTGATCTTAAGCTCTGGTCGGAAATCGAACTCCTGCGCAAGTTCGGGAAAGTCGGAAGCTATTACTATCACATTGTCCGGGGTCGTGATGATCGTCCGGTAGTTGCACATCGAATTCGCAAGTCCATTGGAGCAGAGGAAAGTTTCGCTGACGATTTGAATGGCCGCGATGCAATACTCCGAGCGTTGCAGGAAATTTCCGAAACAGTCAAACGTCGAATAGATCACACGGAAACTTCCGCTCGCACGCTGACGCTGAAAGTTAAATACGGCGACTATGTGCAGGTAACTCGTAGTCGAACCGCCATCGATCCCATCCGTGAGGTTGCGGACATGATGAAACTCGCAGTTGAATTACTCGAGACCACTGAGGTTGACACCAAGGCCGTGAGACTTCTCGGAATCACACTTTCGAACCTCGACAGCGAACGGCAAAGTCAGGATTGTATTCAGCTGACACTGGATTTCAATTGATACCAGGTTCGTCATTCGAGAAATCGCTTGAATCCGAGCTTTTACGGACTCTTCATCTAATACAGTTGGAATCTTTCTTGAGCGCACCCACCATTGATGCAACCTCTTCTTTACGAACGGTTGACAGGTATCCCAGTCCTGATCAAGACTGTTGCATGCCTTTTGTCACAAACTACGCACAATCACTTGGCGCCCGCGACCTTTCTTCGGGCTCGCTGCCGCTTAACACCCTCCTCCTCCTTAGCTTCGTAACGTAGAACAGGGCTGAACGTCTCATCGACTCGCATCAGGCTCTGTTAAAGCAACAGAGCCTCTCTTTTTGAGGTTTCATAATGCAAGGCAAACACATCAAGATTTTCGATACGACTTTGCGTGACGGACAGCAGTGTCCCGGCGCAGGGATGACTCTCGAACAGAATCTGGAATACGCCAAACTTGCCTGTGACCTGAGAGTCGACGTGCTGGAAGCAGGTTTTCCATCGGCAAGCGCAATGGACTTCGACATAGTTAACACCATCGCCCGGGAGTTCGGGTGTTCACCGAATTCACCCGTAATAGCCGGCCTATGTCAGCTCAGAAAAGAACAAATAGAACGCACCATTGAGTCTCTGGCACCAGCACTTAAATATGGAAAGGCCAGACTTCATACTTATGTGCCGGTAGATGCAGAGCTTATGTCAGCATCGCTGGGAGACAGAGCACAAGACAAAAACCGCATCATCCACGACACTTACGACTTCATCCGCATGGCAGTTGGTGCAGGCTGTGAAGTTCAATTCAGTCCTGAAGGTTATTCTCGCGTCGGTGCCAATTTCGATTTCGCGACGGAAGTCATTAGGGCCGCAGTAGATGCAGGCGCCACTGTGATTAACTGCCCTGACACTATTGGCGGCGCCAGCCGTTTAGAAGGCGAACAGTATTTCGTAAATAACATGAAGCGTCATGCCTCAATCATCGCAGCGGAATTTCCACAGTCTCAAGTCACTTGGTCCGTGCACTGTCACAATGACTTCGGCTTAGCGGTAGAGAACACCATGAACGCCGTGTTCGACGGACCAGCAACCCAAGTAGAAGGTTGCATCAATGGCATTGGAGAGCGGGCGGGAAATGCGGCGCTGGAACAGTGCATTATGATCATCAAACATTTCGGCGAACGGAACAGCACCTCACCTTGCTACACGACAGCCGATGCCAGCAACATCCAGCAGATAAGCGACTACGTTGGACAACACATGCTGCCCAGACAGCCCCACTGGCCAGTTAGCGGATACAACGCGGCGAAGCACTCGTCTGGCGGACACACCAACGCGATATTGAAGAACCCGCTTGCCTATCAGCCTTTTGACCCGCAAGAAATCGGCAAACAAATCAGCTTTGTGTTTGGTCCGTTAAGCGGCGGCAATCACGCCAAAGCAATCATCGAGGCTGGAGGCTACATTTGCAGCGACACTGAAAAGGCCGCCATCGCTCAACACATCAAAGACAAGTTCATTCAAAGAAGAAAAGGCGTCACCGACGACGAATTGATGGAAGCCTACTTCGACTATCGACGCCCGATGTACATCGATAGAATTGATTATTCACGCAGTGGGGACCGTTCCACAGTGCATCTGTTCGGACAGTTTGTTGCCGACCGCATCGACGTAACACAAGACTACTGCGGCAAAGACTCGGCTCTGGCTGCACTTAAGGCTGCCATGGAAGCATATTTTGGATCCTTTGAAATCATTAGCCATAGGAGCCACTCAGAAGGCGCGGGAACAACGGCTCTTAGCAGATCTTTCATCTCTATTGTAAATGACAGAAACGATCGCTTCGAAGGCACCGGACTCGATCAAGACATCGAGATATCGGCTATGAAAGCCTTAATTGATGCATTGAACCGAAACTACATTGATGTACATTTCTCAACTTCCAAAGCGTCAGAGTACTCAACGATCGACAGCACCCGTCACACCAGGCTGCTTCCAGCCGGCTAAACATCCGGCCTGTTTACATTCGATCCAAAACCATTGACTCTGTTTTCAGTTCGTCTATGCTAGCTCTAACAACCAACCG
>JADYXS010000111.1 GCA_021772155.1 Candidatus Obscuribacter sp. | reverse complement strand
TTACTGAAATCGATATGATTCAACTTACCACAGCGGATTTTGACGGTGAACTGTGCTTGCGGATTTTTGTCATGAAGAGCATCAAGAGCTCTTAACAGCAACATCAAATTCTCACGGTAGCCATAGTGAAACAAACCCATGAAATAGATGGATAGCCGGTTCGGTCGGTGCTTACAGGTCTCTTTGGCTATCTGGTCGATGCCGTCGGTGACAAGTTGATACTTTCGGTTGCCATATCTGCGGCAGTACTCTTCACCCATTTCTGTGGATACAACGAAGACCGAATTTGCTTTCAACCAGGCCTCTGCAAGCTTGCTCAGAGCGTAGTCCGCAAACGATCGTCCTTTGTTCACATAGCGCGCATCATCGTGAATACTCAAATGAAAAGGCAAATTCAACTTCTGTGAAACGTCAAATGCGTGAGCGAACTCCACGTCATGACTGACTGAATGGATATCAGTTATGCCAAGCTGCTGTATAAGGTGCTCAAGCCGTTCTAAAAATAACGGTGTCGAGGGCTTGGTCAGATATTCAAATAAATGACCGAATCGGGTACGCTCGAGCCTGCCGAAAAACATTCTTCTGGGTATTCTAAACTCGCCGACAGCTGCCTTGGCACCTGGGTTCGTATTGCATACAAAGACCTTCATCGGAGCCTGGTCAAAGAGAGTTCGCAGTATCTGCTGTCCCCCGCCGAGATCAGCTAGTCCGAATGGCTGGACACTGAGTAAAACTCTCGAACTTGTCATGGTTGCCTTGGTTGATTTGACCGATCCTCTAAGTATATAGCGCTGCCAGCTTCATTTTAGTTTTTGAGATTGCCCCGCCCCGTCATTTTGATGTTCAACAATCTTGCGCCAAGCCGGATGTGAGGTGCGCTCAGACTCAAAAGCATAGCTGCTGGATCGTTATCCAAGGCATCGCACGAGACAATCAAATCAAATTCACTCAAGGCTTTCATGGCCACTGCTCGACCATTGCCGCGTCCGAGATTACTTTCCAGCGTTATAACCGTTGCACCAAGCGCTTTTGCCACTTCCGACGAATTGTGAGCGGAGCCATCATCGATTACGAGAATCTCTGCCGGACACATGGATTGGTTCTTCAAAGACTTGATTGCATGCGGCAAATATTCAGCATCGTTATAGCAACATACGTACGCGGCTATTTTTAGATGATCATCTGTCATTGGTAGGTTTTGAAACCGCTGGTGCTTTGATAGTAGCTATGGCGATTTTGCCTTTAAGTGCCATTAGACCATGGTGGGGCAGCCAACGACAACCGTTCATCAAACTCTAGCTTTTCCGAGCAAGTAAAGCGTCTCTGATATCATCAATCATTTTCTGCAAAGAGATGGTGTGTGACCATTCCGGATAGTCAGCCTTGAATCGTGACATGTCGCTGATATACCAGATGTGATCCCCGGACCTGTTGGTTTCGGAATACGTCCACTCTAGCTTGCGACCAACTGACGACTGGCACAACTCGATTGCTTCGAGCATCGAACAATTGGAAAAGCGGGCGCCACCGAGGTTGTAAACTGCACCGGAGCTGGGGCGTTTGTAAAAGGACCAGAGCGCTCGACTGACGTCGGCGGCATGAATATTGTCACGGACCTGCTTGCCTTTGTACCCGAACACGGTGTAGGGACGCCCTGTGATCGCGCAATCGATCAGGTAGGCCAAAAAACCGTGCAACTGAGCGCCGCTATGCGCCGGTCCGGTCAAGCATCCGCCGCGGAAGCAAACAGTCTTCATATCGAAATAGCGCCCAAATTCCTGCACCAGAAGGTCTCCTGCTGCTTTAGACACTCCGAAGAGACTATGGAGCGAGCCGTCGATTGTCATTTGTTCATCGATTCCCTCTGCGTAGTAGGGGTGTTCAGGAGCGATTTCGAAGCGAGTTTCCAGCTCTTGCAGAGGCAATCTATTTGGCGTGTCACCATATACTTTGTTCGTTGACATGTGCATGAAGACTGCATCGGGGCTGTATTGCCGAGTGCACTGCAGCAAATTCAGAGTGCCATTTGCGTTCACGGAAAAGTCCGTCAGTGGGTCACCGGCGGCCCAATCATGACTCGGCTGTGCAGCGCAATGCACGATGGCTGAAAGGTCTTTGCCGAACCTGGAAAAAATCTTTTGCAGTCCACTTAAATCACGAATGTCAACGTCAAAGTGTTCGTAGTTTGAAATTTCACGGAACAGTTGGTTGCGATTCCAACTTGTACTTGCTTCTTGACCGAAGAACTGGCTGCGCATGTCATTGTCGATGCCGACGACCGTCATTCCTTGTCGGGCAAAGAATCGGGCAGTTTCAGATCCAATTAAACCGGCAGAGCCTGTAACCAAACAAACGGTCATGATGTGAATCCGGAACCAGTAATGGACAGCTTTAACATGGATCAGATCTGAACTTATTCAGCACAAAGAAAACTAGTTGAGCACGGTACGGTGCGACTTTAGTATAGCGGATGTCTCAGACCTTTGAACAAAGGATCAACCGGCGACTAACTTTGTTAGACTTGCATTGAAAGGGCACGGTCTGTTCTATGGTAGACAAACTATACACTTACGCACAGACGTCGCGGACGCAGTCCCCGCGCCCCATATCCGAGCGGCTGACGCTTTTGCTATGGGATGCGGTCTGGGACCTATTATGCTCATGGACTCCGAAGCCTCTCAATTCGTGGCGTGTGTTCGTGCTGAAGTCTTTCGGCGCAAAAATCCACGGCAAAGTCTTTGTTCATCAGCGCGCCAGAAGTACCATTCCCTGGAATCTTGAGATGCATGACGGTAGCTGCATCGGCGATCGCGCCAATGTTTACAACCTGGCGATGATCGAATTGGGACGCATGGCATTGGTTGCTCAGGAATGCTATTTATGTGCCGGCACTCACGACTTCGAGGATCCAACCTTTCCTTTGCAGGTGGCCAAGATCACCATCGGCGAAGAGTGCTTTCTTGGTGCGCGCACCTTTGTCTTACCGGGCGTGATTGTCGGGGCCGGCGTGGTAACAGGAGCTTGCTCCGTTGTTTCAAAAGATCTCCCGCCATGGATGATCTGCGTGGGCAATCCTTGCCAGCCAGTGCGTGAGCGAAAAATGTTGTCGGCAAAGCGTCCGATCGATCAGTCCAACTAAGCAACGACTTCCGATCCGGAAGGGCGGTAGGACTTAGTTTGAAACAGCCGGTAAAATCAGTTTTTTAGTAGAACATTTGTGCGCTGGCAAAAACGAATTCAGCCATGCCGGTAACGAATGCCAGGAAGCAAACTTGTTTGCATTGACGGAACGCATCAGCGAAGATCTGCAAATCTACCATCATCGAAGATGTGCATTCGTACTGATGATTCAGTTGGAAGCGTTCGGCGTAACTTAGTTGGCGCGAACGGTTAACTTGTTCCAGACCAATCAGACCAGGTTGAACTGTCGGGTAAAACCCGGGGTATTCGCGACCGAAGCCCAAGTTTTGTTCGATGTGATCGCTCTCGTCGGTGGAAAGTGGACGTGGTCCAATGATGCTCATCTCCCCAGCCAGAATATTCCAAATCTGCGGGAGTTCGTCTATCTTGCTTGCTCTCAGTATGCTGCCAACTGTTGTCACTCTGGCGTCATTCTCTTGCGTTTCGAAAGCGAGGCTAGCTGTGCGAGGCAGCATCGTTCTTAATTTGAGAATTGAGAAAACCTTGCCATTCTTGCCGACACGTTTTTGCCGATAGATCGGACAGCCACGGCTTTCAGCCAGAATGAGGAGGCAGCAAAATAAAATAATCGGGG
>JADYXS010000110.1 GCA_021772155.1 Candidatus Obscuribacter sp. | reverse complement strand
CAGCAACAGCGTAGATGTCTTTATCATCGTTTATTCACTCTTTCGATGGCTGCTTCAATTCCTGCATGACGCAGCCCTGTCGGTAATGCTGCTGCTGCGTCTGTGTCCAAAAACCACTCGATGTTGCCATCGACTGGAAGTACCATGCCGGCCGGTCTTGTCCTTGAAGGTGGCTTTGTCATTATCTGCGCCAGCGTCTCCGCCTTATTGGCACCTGTAATGATAAAGAACACCTTGCGCGCCCCATTCAGCACCGGCAACGTGAAAGTAATGCGGCAGGGTGGCGGCTTGGGCGCATCCCCGATGGGCGCAACCCACCGTTCACTTTCCGCCAACAAGCCGTGATCGGGAAAGAGCGATGCCGTATGACCATCCGGTCCCATGCCCAGGAGCACCAAGTCGAAACTGGGCGGCTGTGCTGTGCCGAAAACTACCGCCAGCTTGGCTATGTACTCCGTGGCGGCGGCAGCCGGCGCAAGCCCTTCGTCCATGACATAGACCTGGTTCGTTGGAATTGGGACATGGTCAAGCAGCTGTTCGCGCAGCAGGCGATAATTACTGTCCGGATGCTGGCGCGGTACCCAGCGCTCATCGGCAAAGAAAACGTGCCAAGCCGACCAGTCTGTTTGATCAGCGAATTCGGTTATCAGCGGCGGACAGACCAACGCGGGCAATGAACCGCCCGAAAAGGCAACGGTAAAGCAACCCCATTGCGCAGTCACTTCCGCTGCGTACTTGGCTATCTGGGTCGCCACCGTGCGACTTAAGTCAGCATGTGATGCAGATATCTTGATCATGAAAATTTGATATTCTTATTACTCGCCTCAATAAAAACTTACGACCTACTCTTCAATCTAAGCCGATTCAGCCCAAGCCGATGTAACACGCCCTACCTACTGCTTATGTCGCCCTTGCAACCATAATGTAGTACGGAGTCAATAGGATATTTGTCATACAAGGCATAAGCAATTTGCGGATAGTCGGACGTGGCATTGATCTTGCCATAGATAGCCTTCTACTCTCACGACAAGCTTCTGTTCTTCTGTCATACTAATCAAACCACTGTCTGCTCATTCTGACCGAACTGGAATCGCCCAGAGTACACAATGAGCAGATTTTGGTCAATTTGAAATCAAATTTGGCATCAATATCTGACCAGAAAAGGAGTTCGCTCCATGTTTACAGCCATCAACTCGTCAAACAAACAAAAGTTACTAACGCAGATTCGCATGTTTCAGGGCTTGCCGGCGCGTGAATTCGTTGAAATCGAGCGGATCGCGACCCTGGGCAGTGTGACCAAAGGCCACACGTTTTATCATCCCGATACAACCAGTGAAACAATCTATGTGCTACTGGAAGGCCGTGTTCATCACTATCGGATCAACCTAGATGGCAAGAAAATTGTCACAGCGACGCTCCAACCTCAGGCATGCTTTGATGCGATCTCCTTGTTGGAAGATGGCATGCACCACAATTTTGCCGAAGCGATGCACGATAGTACGGTGTTAGCGTTGCGCCGACAGGAGTTTCGCCGTCTGGTGCTAGCATACCCCCAGATACTGATGTATATGTTAGCCGAAGCTCAGACTCGACTGACTGATGTAGAAGAAAAATTAGAAAGCTTTGCTTTTAAAGGGATTATCGGACGGCTCGCCGAGTTGTTGCTGAAGCTAGCCGAGCAGCAAGGGAGCAATCGGGTCGTGGGGTATACGCACCAGGAAATTGCCGAAAGTATTGGCACTTATCGCGAGACAACCACCCAGGTCTTGAATCAGTTGCGTGAGCTAGGCTGTATTGCCATTGGGCGCAAACAAATCGACATTTTGAATCCCCGACAATTAACCGCTAGGTTCTGATGAGACAGTAAGACCATGACATTTATCCTATACCCTATAGATGGATTGCGGAGACCGGCTCGGTAAACATCCTCTATTTCTCTACTGTCTGTGTATGTTACTCATGTTATAATAAACAGAGAGCCGTGCGGTAATGCTAATTATACTCCCCACGGCATCAAATGATACGGTTTTGCGGTTTGGAGTCGTATCATTTGTGTCCTTATGCAGCATAACAAAGTCAAGTATATCGTAAAACTTATGCACTGGGCGCCGCCACCCCTGGCAGCGATCAGCAAGATGATCGGGTTCCCAAACGTAGATGGGTAGTGCTATCGCGATGAGTGAGCACTTGGCGGATAGAGAGATTGTAGGATGAGCGCCAGTACGACCAAACGACGCACCAATAACAAGCAGCAGAATGCAGAGATTCATTCTTTGCGCACACAAGTTGCAACGCAACAGGAAGAAATTGCCCACCAACAGGCAGTAACTGTAATGCTACCAATACAGGAAGCACGCTATCGCAAGATCATTGAAGCTTCCAACGATGCCATTTTCTTGATCGATTCTGAGAGTAATCAAATTCTAGATGTCAACCCTATCGCCTGCCAGATGTTGGGCTATACTCATGCTGAACTGTTGGCACTAACCATTTCGGCGATTCATCCCGACGAAATGCTGAAGTTGACGCAATTTGCGCAGACAGTCTTTGTACAAGGCAAGGGATGGACAAATGAGCTTTCCTGTCGCACGAAAACCGGGAGTTTGCTGCCTGCCGAAATCTCGGCATCTGTCGTAGAGTTGGAAGGGCGCAGATGCCTGCTCGCTTTCGTGCGCGACACGACTGAACGTAAGCGTACCGAAGCGCTGATTCGTCAAGAAGCCGCGCGTGCCGATGCTCTTGCACGCGTTGCAGCGCGCTTTAATGCACATCTAGAATTAAATGGAGTACTCCAGGTCATTTGTGAAGAGACGACAAATGCACTCGTAGTAGAGGCGGCTGTACTGCTCTTTTTTAATGAAAAAGAGCAACTCTTTTATCCCGCCGCTACCCATGGCTTACCGCCTGGATTCAAAGCTCGCTACATCCCCAACCCACGCTCTGTCTATGATCAACACCCGCAACAGGGTTTACAAATCATCGTACCGAATCTACGGGCGTTGCCCAATCTTGTTAACGGCAAACTTTTTGAGGAATATGGAGTTCACGCCATTGCCCTAGCTAGTCTCAATCGTGAAGATCATCTACTGGGCGTCCTATGCGCCTATGCACTCGACCCAACCCACACGTTTAATGAGGATGATATCAATCTATTGCGCAGCCTGGCGGATCTAGCAGCCCAAGCCGTACGTAATGCGACTTTATATCAAATAGAACAGCGTCGAGCAGCACAGTTCAAAACGCTAAGCGAAGTCGGTCGCCACATCACTTCTTTTTTGGATGTGGCTGAATTGATCGGTCAAATTGCCCAATCTGTGCAGCGTATCTTTACCCCTTCGCAGGTGAGCATTTTGCTATTGGAAGAGGATGAGTTGGTGCTGGTCGACCCGCCGCCACGCCTCAGCCTGCCTTGCGATCAGGGAATTGTGGGCTGGGTAGCTCGCCAGGGAGAGTCTATGTTAGTGGGTAATGCCACTCAGGATGAGCGTTTTGTTGCCGGAGCACACACGGATATTCGTTCGGAATTAGCCGTACCAATGAAGGTACAGAATCGCGTGATTGGTGTATTGGATGTGACAAGCGAAACAACCAACGCCTATGATGAAATGGATCTGATTATGTTGCAATCACTCGCCGACCAGGCCGCCGTAGCCGTTGAGAATGCTCGCCTTTATGAACAAACGCGCCGGTTAGCCGTGCTAGAGGAACGGCAACGTTTGGCGCGTGAACTGCATGATTCGGTGACGCAAGCGCTTTACGGCATGACGCTCTATACTGCGGCCACTAGCGATCTCTTGGTTGCCGGTGATATTACTACAGCCGCCAACCATGTACAGGTGACGCAAGAGACTGCACAACTGGCACTACGCGAGATGCGGCTGCTCATCTTCCAGTTGCGCTCGCCTACCTTGAGCGAAGGACTGGCCGCCGCTTTGCAAGAACGTTTGGAGTCAGTGGAGCAGAGATCAGGCGTAAAGACCGAATTCCGTTGCAGCGGCATTGGTTGCGCTGACATTCAGATTGATGAAGAGCTTTATCGCATTGCCCAAGAGTCGCTCAATAATGCGCTCAAGCATGCCCATGCCCAGAACGTAATCGTCGACTTACATCAGGAACCAGCATATATTCGCCTGGAAATCTGTGATGATGGCAACGGCTTTGAACCGGATTCAGTCATACGCAGTGGTGGGATGGGGCTACGCGGAATGCGCGAACGGGTTGCGCAGATTGGCGGCGATCTCGCCATCCACAGTCATCCTGGAAGTGGAACAACCATTCGAGTCGAAGTGAGGTTAGTATGAGTGAGATAATTCGTGTCTTTGTAGCAGATGATCAATCAATTGTACGCAACGGTGTGCTAGCGCTCTTAGCAACCAAACCGGACATTACAGTGATCGGCGAAGCCGCCAATGGTCAAGAGGCAGTGAAGGGCGTGCTGCAATGGCGTCCAGATGTGGTTTTGATGGACTTGGTGATGCCAGAAATGGACGGCATTGCCGCGATTAGTGTGATTATCGCACAATGGCCGGAGGCACGTATCCTGGTTTTAACCAGCTTTGCTACTGATGACAAAGTCTTTCCAGCCATCAAAGCGGGTGCACTGGGGTATCTTTTGAAAGATTCTACGCCCCAGGATTTGGTGGATGCAATTCGTCAAGTACACTGTGGCGAAGTGTCGCTGCATCCGACCATCGCCCGTAAGGTGCTGCGTGAACTGGCACAGCCGGTTGGTCAGTCGCAAGCGGTTGATCCCTTAACGGAGCGCGAACTGGAAGTAATTAAGCTAATTGCTCGTGGCATGAGCAATGATGAGATCGCTGCTATCCTCGTCATCAGTGCGGCAACCGTACGAAATCATGTGAGCAATATCTTGAGCAAGCTTCACTTAGCCAGCCGCACGCAAGCAGCGCTCTATGCGTTGCGCTCAGGCTTGGCTCCATTGAACAATAGAGAAGCCTAATAGAGAAGTCAAATCACCGCTTAAATGGCGATGCATTGTACCGCCGCAGCTAACTGAAAAGGAGAAAATTCGCACAAGACAGACTGCCGGTAAGAAACGATGTTCCTTCGTTTCTTACCGGCAGTCTAAGTTAAAGTACAGTCCAGGTTTTGTCGTGGCTACCGGAAACAAGCGAATCACCCCAAAATTACTTTCACATAAGGCGAATAATGTCACTTTCGGCAAAGATAACCCCAACCGACAGCCTCAACGCCGGTTCCGCAT
>JADYXS010000109.1 GCA_021772155.1 Candidatus Obscuribacter sp. | reverse complement strand
CCTTCTAGCAGATGGCAGAAGCATCAGAAGCATTACCAGGAAGTCAGAAATTAGCAAAACTACCGTGATGAAAGTAAAAGCGCAAACAACCGGCGTGATGTGCTGTCTGGACGGCCAAAGGCTCCTTTAAACATTTTAGTCTATGTGTGTAAGTTTTGATAGAATGTACGTGTAGGCAGCCTGGATAATCTGGTGATGTAGCCGAAAATGGTGTAGTTAAAGTGTAACGAAAGCAAGTGGCTTCCAAACCTGGTCAGAGGGAACGGTGTTAACAGAACAGCTCAAGCAATTCCCAGAAGACACTCGTGATGCGCTCCTGTTTAATCTGAAGGTGCGTGGCGAGATGACCATGGCTGAGCTTTGCGAAGCTCTAAACGTGACCTACATGGGAGTTAAACGCTACCTGGCTGAGTATCAAGCCCAGGGTCTTGTCGAGTCGCGGATAGTTCAGAAGTCTCGTGGGCGCCCGCTGTATAAGTATCGCTTAAGCCAGAAGGCACAGGCACTGTTCCCGTCTGGATATGAAGGCGTCTTGACTGAAGTGCTAGATGCTGTGAGGGAAACAAGCGGCCATAAGGGCGTCATGGATCTGCTGACGCTTCGAAACGAGAGGGTGATACGCACTCAGAGACCCCGTTTTGATGGGAAAGAACTCAGGGGGAAGGTCGAAGAGTTAGCTAAGTTATTTGCCGATAACGGTTACATGAGTCAGTGGGAAGAGCTACCTGACGGAAACTTCTTCATTTATCAGCAGCACTGCCCACTCCACAGCCTGACTGGGCAGTACCGTCAGCTTTGCAACCTTGAACTACAATTGATGCGGTCTTTGTTGGGAGTAAAAGTGATACGCCAGTCATACATGCTGAAGAACGACCCAGTTTGTGGTTACGTGGTCCATGCCGATAAAGCAGCAGAATCAGGAGGAGTAAGCTAGTGCATAAGGACCAGGAGCTTACACCTTATCCAGATTTGTCGATGACGCTATCCCCGAGTCTCAGCCGTCAATCAATCTCTTTTTCCAAGCATTGGAAGAGGCCGAAAAGGTAACGGGCAATGTCGCTCTCAGATGAGCTTTACCGAGAAAGATTCTCGATCACTACGCACACAATCCCTGTAATCAAGGCGAGATGGCAGGCGCTACGGTTGAGGTCAAGGGTGTAAATCCACTTTGCGGTGATGAGCTGACTCTTTTTCTCGACGTTTCTAAAGGCTCGATCAAAGATATCCAAATTAAGTCGCGAGGGTGCAACACAGTAAGCGGTTCTATGATAACTGAGTTGATGGTCGACTTGCTCTTGGAACGAGCCTGGTTCGATGAATTATTCACCATTGCTACTTCTACAAAGATCTCCGTTGTCACACCCAATACCAATCCGACTAGGAGCGCCGTCATTGCAGAAGTAACGGTGAGAGAAGTAAATTTCAGTCGTAGTAATTCACGAGTGACGTAGATGAGCGATCCGACCGCCAGTGACAGAAATAGTAACTCCACAGTTGGGTTGACCCATAGGCCTCCCACCACTGCTCCTATAGCAGTAGGCCCTCCTCCAATTAGCCCAAGCATGAATAACTTGCTCCAGCTAACGTCCTGTCCTACTAGTGGTGCCGCAATGCCAAAGCCTTCCGTCGCATTGTGAAGCGCAAAACCAATGACCAGGACAGTTCCCAGACTCAATGCGCCACCAGTAAAGGATTGTCCAATTGCCAGCCCCTCAGCAAAGTTATGAAATCCTATTCCAAGCGCAATCATGCTTGCAATGTGTATTGGATCAGCACCCTCTGTGTGCTTGAGGGACCGCCTCTCTTCAAGGCTAGCCAAGCCAATTAGGCCCAAGACCAGTCCTAGAATAAAAATGCAAAACTGTGGTAAGACTGCTGTACTGCTGGATTTTGCTGCTGACTCCAGTATTTCTATTGCGTGATATCCAACCTCGATAATGAGGAAAATTAAGACACCAGCAGATACTAGTGCAAGCATGCCGCGGAGCCGTTCGGATGCTCGCTTCCATCTGGCTATCGGCAGTCCAAGAAAGATCGTTAAACCTGCAACCGCTCCCAACGCAAGATGCGAAGAAATATTTGTTACTGTGTCCATCTCTCTCCTGGTAAGTTTGCGATCGCTATGATGTCTTGCGATATCTCTGGGTACTCATATCGGATCGTTTCTTCATAACGCAGGAAGTATCTATCGCGTCCAGACAACATGGTCGTCACATTCGTAGAAAGGTCGTTGGATAGATGTCCTGAGGGTACGGAGAAACCGCAGCCAGTTCGCGATAGTGCCCAGCATTCGCGTTAACCTGGTCAGCCGATTCGAGCTGGCCTGATTGTCGTAAGACATTGCTGTAAATGACAAGACAATCGGACAGTCGGCCGTAATTGTGACGCTGTCGAAAGTCTTTAATCGCTTGCAGGAGCTGTTCAATTGCTTCTTCGTGCTTGTTTTGTTGAAGATAAACAAGCGCGAGCTGGTAACGGAATTCTTCCGCTGGGCCAAGAGGCGTGTCGACATGTTTCATTGCCTTCGTCAGCAGTCCTTCAGCATCGACAGGTCTGTCCAATTTGGAATAGAGATTGGCAAGCTTTTGCATACATTTGAGCGTAGAACGATGCTCGCTGCTGATAGTTTTTTCGTTGATTTCTAAAGCTCGCTTCAAAAGCGGCAGTGCCTCGGCATACCTCTGCTGCCTAATAAAGCAGTCTGCCTCATGTTCGAGTATAGGGGCAAGGCTGGCATGCCCCGCATGATAGTCCATTTCCAGCAGGCTGGCTGCCTCGCCAAAGGCGTCCATGGCTTTCTCAATGAGGTTCAATGCCAGGTACGCTTGACCCAGCTTATCCAGAATGGCACCAATACTAGGGTCAGATGATCCTACTGCATTCTGCCATTTTTCCAGAGCGAGCAACAGAAGTCGCTCATTCTCATTCCAGTCACATCTGGCGGCGCATTTGTCGGCCCTACTTCCGAGTACTTGCGATTCGTAAAGCAAAGCAATATTTTCAGCGCCGACTATTGCGTTCATAATCGCGACCTCCAGCATGCACCACATTCAAGCGGACTGAGGCTAGACTGTGAATGACTGACCGCAGCCGCAGGATCCTTTAGCATTGGGGTTCTTTAGAGTGAAACCCTTGCCTTGAAGACCGCCTTCGAAGTCTATGACTGTTCCTTTTACATAAATGGCGCTCTTAGAATCGATGAAGATTTTGACGCCGTGAGACTCTGAGATTTGATCATCGGTAGCCGGATTATCAAAGTCGAGGCCATAGGACATTCCAGAGCAGCCACCGTCTTTCACAAGTACTCTTAAACCAGAATCCTGTGGATGTTCTAACAGCAATTTGCTAACTTGCTGGGCTGCCTCTGGAGTAACCGTGATTACATGTTCTTGCTTTAGTGTGGTTTCGGACATCGTAAATAACCTCGTGGTTTATTGGGCTTCTAGACTTCGATTTCAATATGCGCGTCAACGATCCTGACATTGTATTTAGCAACAGGAGCCGGTGCGGGAGGGCCTTTCACTTGGCCAGTAGTGACATCAAAGATGGCTCCATGCAAGGGACAGGTCACTTGGGTTCCATCTAGCGAACCGTCAGAGAGCGTTCCGCCACGATGTGTGCATGTATCGTCGATTGCATAGTAAGAACCAGCGACATTGAAGAGTGCAATCTTTCTGCCATCGACTTGGACCAGTTTGGAATTGCCAACCTCAAGCTCGCTAGCTTGCAAGACTTTGTGAAATTCCGGCATGAAAACCTCCTATCAGTAATTTCTATGGCAAAACAAGAAGTGCCAAACGTCAAAGGCCAATGAGCATGCCAAATTGGCAACCTGGTCAAGCAAACGACCGAAGAAGTCTATCGCTGCATTTAGCGGTATCAGACTGGCTGTGTCCTGGAGGTCTGCTGGTATTATCGCGGGATCGTCTCTAGCAGTCATAATTCTTCCTCCTACACCAGCGCAAGGGTCTTTATGCTGACTTGGGCAGCAAGCTGTTTGGCAACCGCGATGTAAAATTGCGAGATTCGATGATCAGGATCGAGAGCAGTGATAGGACGTCCGGCGTCGCCCCCCTCCCTTACGGCGGAATCTAGCGGGATTTCACCAAGGAATGGAATATTCATCTCGTCAGCCAAGATCTTGCCTCCGCCGGCACCGAAAATATGTGATTTGGAACTACAGTCTGGACAGAGGAAATAGCTCATGTTCTCGATAAGTCCGAGGATAGGCACATGCATCTTCTCAAACATGGCACAGCCCCGACGGCTATCAAGGAGTGCCACCTCCTGCGGTGTAGTAACGAGAACACCTGACACCTGTGTCGCGGTCGTGAGAGTGAGCTGTGCATCGCCTGTGCCAGGCGGCATGTCAACTATGAGGTAGTCCAGCTCGCCCCAGTCGACATCTCGCAGGAACTGTTTGATTGCCTTATCGAGCATTGGCCCGCGCCAGATGATCGGCGTGTCTTTGTCAACAAAGAATGCAATAGACATGCATTTGACGCCGTAATTTTTCGGCGGCACGATCTTATTTTCACTGTTTGATGTGGGTTGGTAATCTTCAAGTCCAAGCATTAGCGGAACGTTTGGCCCAGTGATATCAGCATCAAGAAGTCCGACACTAGCACCAAGGTGAGCGAGTGCAACAGCCAAATTGACTGACACGGTGGTCTTGCCTACGCCGCCTTTTCCAGAGGTAACAGCGATAATTTGTTTGACGCCCTCAACGGGCTCTCTGCCTGCCACAGTACGGCTGGCAGCCACTGAGGCAGTTGATTCCATTTCGACTTCCCCGACGCCGGGTATTTGGCTCACAACTTCGCGGCAGTCGGCTTCCATCTTCTCTTTAACGGGGCAAGCTGGAGTTGTAAGAGTTAGCTTGAAGTGAACCTTCGAGCCAGATATTCCAATGTCTGAGATCATGCCGAGACTCACTACATCTCTATGCAAGTCTGGGTCCATTACCTGGCGCAGAGCCTGAAGAACTTGCTCTTCACTTATTCCAGTTTGCTTCTTGCTGAAAAACATAGTTTGTGTCCCTTATTAGACCTGCACTGCCCAGTTTAGAGCTTTTATAGATGCTGCAACTCCGGCTGCCAGTCATCGAGAATTGCGCCTTCTACTGGACACACAGAGAGACACGCACCGCAGTCTATGCAGGTAGACTCATCTATATAGGTGTATTTCGTTCCTTTTGTATTTGTTTTTCCTTCGGCCCAGTGAATACACTCGACCGGGCAGACTGGTATACAGTCTGAAACCCCTTCGCAGATGTCTGAAACGATTGTGT
>JADYXS010000108.1 GCA_021772155.1 Candidatus Obscuribacter sp. | reverse complement strand
GCAGTTCGAGCAAACATCAATCCAGCCTAGAATTCACTAAATAAGCGGGTTCTCATGTAGCTGTTAATGTCACTTAACACGATGCGCACGCTATTAAGTCCACACTTATACTTGGGTCAAAGGCGTTGCCAAGCTAACTGCCTTGCGCTTTGGACGATGGGAAATTAGTGAAAACTGAAAGAACAATTTAGATCCCACTTGGATTCCAAATGCGCACATATCATACTCGCGTGAACCAACAATCTTGACGCATACTCTAATCAGTGCATGGCCTGCATCTTTCAATGGATCGTCTGTAAATCGGATCTCTAAGTCTTAACTTAAAAGCCGGCTGAAATTCGCACTGAACGCCTCAAGAAAATTCACGTGTTTGCGTCCGCAACCGCAAGCTAAGCCGATGGAAGGCTTAGCTGCAAAATGAGGAAACTACATGGCTAAGACCAAAGCTCCAGATGCTGAAAGATCATCCATGAGCAACATGCTCGTCGAAGACGAGAACATTGCCAAACGTAATGAATTAGAGGAACTCGATCTCCTCGATGAAGCAGATACCTTCACCATCATTGATGACGAGGCTAATGACCTTGATGACGATGATGAACCCGTTGAACTACCGTCCAGCCGCGAAATCGCCACAGAAGACTCAGTGCGTCTTTACTTGCGTGAGATTGGTCGTATTCAACTGTTGAAGCCAGATGAAGAAATCGAACTTGCCCGTAAGATTCTTACAGGCGACATGATGGCTAAGCGTAAGCTCGTACAAGCGAACCTTCGACTCGTCGTTTCCATCGCGAAGAAGTACATCGGCAGAGGACTTTCGTTCCTCGACCTGATTCAAGAAGGTAACCTCGGGCTCATCCGCGCAGCCGAGAAATTCGATCACGAACGGGGATACAAGTTCTCTACATACGCCACATGGTGGATTCGCCAAGCGATTACACGCGCTCTGGCTGACAAATCGAGAACGATCAGAGTGCCCGTGCACATGGTCGAGACCATCAACAAATTGAAGAAGGTCACGCGCCAGCTTGCCCAAGAACTCAATCGCAAACCAACTGAACAAGAATTGGCGAAATCAATGGGTGTTTCATTAGTGAAACTCCACGAAATCATCAAGGCTGCGAAAGAGCCCATTTCTCTTGAAACGCCAATCGGTAAGGAAGAAGACTCCCGCTTGGGTGACTTCATTGAAGATAGTGAAGCGGAACGTCCTGAAACGACGGTCACTCACGAACTTCTCCGTCAAGATTTGGCCAGAATGCTGAACGAATTGACTCCACGCGAACGTGACGTGCTTCGGCTCCGTTTCGGCCTCGATGATGGACGTCAACGTACTTTGGAAGAAGTTGGTCAACTCTTCACGGTAACTCGCGAAAGAGTAAGACAGATTGAATTCAAGGCTCTCAGAAAGCTGAGACAGCCAGGACGCTCGTCGCGCCTGAGAGAGTATCTCTAAATCCTGAAACTTTCAGCCAAGCTTCAACTTTAGAACTCAAGTCTATTTAGTTGGCGCTCTACGGACCGATTTGGCTGATAAGATCAGGCAATCAACCGGCAAGGCGAGGCACGATCCTTCAAACGGTGGTGCCTCGCCTTCCTGCTACTATTAGGGCTTCCATTTAATGCTGTGATTACAACTTGTAGGGCTGGGGCTTATCCCTCCGGTGATTACAAAATCGCAAAGCACGGCCTGAGTGGAATGTCCGGATGGGTTGCTCAGAGGTTCTCTTTGTATGACGTACTCCGAAGATTCAGCTACACCAGCGGCACCCTTTTCCGGCGACGGAAGTATCTTCGACCACCCGGATATCTTGCTCCAAGCGCCGACGACCAACGAAAGGGTTGTCGACACTCAATCCGGATTCTTGCTGGTAATTAAAAGAATGGGCGAGCGGTTAGCGTTGTCCTGCAAGCGTCGAGTTGGCACTCCGCCCAGCAGCGTTATTTTACTCACGCCCGATGAGGGTTTAAAGCTCTCTAAGATTTTGGCCTCTTCTATCGTAGGCCTGGATGACAGCGCAGAAGAAAATGGGAACAGGTCGCTGGCCGTTGGCCGTCGCAGATTTCCGTTTACACCTCAAACTATCCCGAAAAAAGCGCTCGGCGTCCTAGATGCTCCAAAGACTTTTAAGCTTGCCGCAGCGATAGTTGGCATTGCGGTCCTGCTTTGCGGCTCGTTCGTTGCAGGCAAGTTTACGTCGGTCGCGATTGCCCCGGCCGTAGAAAACGACCCTCTAGCCGTAAAGAACGTGGATAAATTCGCTCGTGGCTTCGTTTCCGACATGCTCGACTTTAATCCGGACACATATCGTATATCGCAAGTGCATGCCATGTCATATATGTCTCCCGAGCTGTTGGAGAAGTATTGGAATGAAACAAACTTTCCACTGTCTCGTCGACAACTGAAGGGTCTACCCCAAGGGACGACCGTGATGATCACGCGCATAGGACAGGAAAAAATCGATGCAACGACAGCCAGTGCAGACATCTATGCGCAGGTGGTCCATAGCGAGTCGAAAATCAGCAGCCCTGTGCGCATCAAGCTAAAATTGGGCGTTAGCCAGGATAACTTGATCAAGGTTCTAGAGCAGGAAGACCTGACGGCGGCAACTCGCTAACACCAGTAACGGTGCCATGGGTGAAACAGTGGATCAATATCAATTAGGTTGGTCCGCCTTTTGGGATCGATATTTAGAAGATAGTTCCATTCAATCTTTTGTGCGAGTGATAGCTCGACACAAAGGCGCTTACTCTGCAATGACCGCTTCCGGTCAGCTTTTGAATTGTTTTCTGTCTGGAAAAATCCAGCGTGGCTCGGTGTCCAATGCTGATCTGCCGACAGTCGGAGACTGGTGCAAAATCACAGACATATTCTCCAATGGTGGGAACGAGCCTGCGGCAAAGATCATCGAAGTCCTGCCAAGGAAGTCCAAGATTACGCGATTGCTTGCCGGAACTGAAGCGGACGAGCAGGTTCTCGCGGCAAACATCGACATTGTGTTTGTTGTCACGTCGATCAATCGTGACTTCAATATCAATCGATTGCGACGGTACGTTCTTCTGGCTGAGCACGGCGATGCCCGTCCAGTAATCATTCTGTCCAAAGCAGATTTGTTGGATAATCCCAGCGAGATTTTGGAAGAACTGAATCGTGTCTTTCCGAAAGTCGAGTACATCATGACCAGCTCCATTTCCTTGTCTGGAATCGAACAAGTTGAGAAGTTGCTTAGCTCTGGAACCAGTGCCGTTTTCGTTGGTTCTTCAGGGGTTGGAAAATCGACCCTGGTAAATACATTGCTCTCGGAAAAAGTTCAAAAGACGCAGGAAGTGCGCGCTGACGATCACCGTGGCAAGCACACCACCTCGAGTTCCGGTTTGTTCTTCACATCAAATGGTGGCATCATCATTGATACTCCGGGACTACGTGAAGTGCAAGTCGTCGCCGACAACGATGAACTTGATCGGATGATGCCGGCAGTGGGATCACTTGCGGTCACCTGCAAGTTCACAAATTGCACGCATACGAATGAACCTGAATGTGCGGTCCGAGCTGCGTTGACTCAGGGCAGTCTTCAGGAAGAAGAACTCCAGAGCTATACGAAATTAGAACGCGAACTTGCGTTTTCCAAACGAAAGCTTGACGAGCGTGTTGCGAATGACGAGCGAAAGAAGTGGAAGAAAGCGACGACTCAAAACCGTCAACGAAACGACCAATCGTAGTTGTCGTGGCAACATCTCACGTCGCCATACAGTTTTCTTTCGAAGAACGGACGGCTCACGAGCTGCCCGCTTTTTTCGTGCCGCGTCAGACAAGGCTTAATCCTTAAGTTTCGCTCGAGTGGGCTGAACTTACAACATTGGTTGTTGTTTTAGTGTCGCAATGAATTCTTTTAGAGCTGGGTTGCGGTCATCGGCTCGCCACATAGCAGTGAGAGTAATGGTGGCATTCAAATCTTGAACTGGTATCAGAACTACATTGTCTGGCTTTCTCTTTTGTGCAGCCTCAGTTATGAACGTCATACCAATGTCCGCTGCCACCAGGCTGAGCATGGTGCTTTCTAAG
>JADYXS010000730.1 GCA_021772155.1 Candidatus Obscuribacter sp. | reverse complement strand
GTAAACTGCCCCGGAGAATTGAGTGCTTCGACATCTCAAACATTCAAGGTACCGACAACGTAGCAAGTATGGTCGTTTTCGAGGACGGTCAATCGAAGAAGTCCGATTATCGCCTTTTCAAGATTCGTTCCGTTGAAGGGGAAGCTAATGACTTCGCTTCGATGAAGGAAGTGGTTACCAGGCGTTATGGCCGACTGGTAAAGGAAGAGCGGCCTTTGCCGGACCTGATCATAATTGACGGTGGGAAAGGACAATTGAGTGCCGCGCAGGAAGCCGCTGCAGAGGTTGGCATTTTGCATGTTGACATGGTCGGTCTTGCCAAAAGGCAAGAAGAGGTCTACTTTCCCGGTACGTCTAATCCGGCTCTGTTGCCTCGACGAAGCGACGCGCTGTACCTCTTGCAACGGGTGCGCGATGAGGCTCACCGCTTCGCCGTGACATATCACCGCAAACTAAGAGCCAAACGTTCGCTCAAATCGGGGTTTGACGATCTTCCGAATGTAGGTGCCGCCAGGCGGAAGAAGTTGCTGGACCACTTTGGTTCCTTCGACGACGTTCGACAGGCAAGTTTAGCCGACCTGCAGGCTGTTCCGGGAATTCCAAAGAATGTGGCATTGGCTATTCATAGCAATCTGCACCCGGAGCAAGGTGGAAATGGGGAGCCTGCTACAATCTAGGCACGAGGGATTTAGCGTATGCATTTTTTCAACAAACACTACAAAGCCGTTGTTTGGCTGATGATAATCATGTTCCTGATGTATTTATTGCCAGCTGTGGTTGTAGGCACTCAGACGAACTGAGCTAGCATTTTTGATGAGGCATGGTGATGGTGCTTGCTAGTGTTCTGCCGAACATAGTCACAGAAAGACTAGTTGTGCGCTTAGCGGCGCGCAAGGATCGAGATGGTGTCCTGGACTACTACCGCAGGAATCATGAGCATCTAGCGCCATTCAGTCCAACCTGGCCAGAAGATTTTTTCACAAACCAGTACTGGGACTTTCAAATCGAAAGGAACCTAAAGGAGTTCTATGCTGACGAGTCTGTTCGCTTGTTCGTGTTTGAACAGGCTGTTCCCTCGCACGTAATAGGGAATGTCAGCCTCGGTAATATCGTTCGTAATGCAGCTCAGTTTTGCCATCTCGGTTACGGAATAGATCAAAACAAGCAAGGCTGCGGTTATGCGACGGAAGCCGTATCCAGCGTGGTCCGCTACGGATTTGAGGAGCATAAGTTGCACCGCGTAATGGCCAACTATATTCCGACGAATGAGAAGAGCGGAAAAGTGCTACGCCGTGCCGGTTTTACAGTGGAAGGCTACGCGCGCGACTATCTATACCTGAACGGAGCATGGCAGGACCACATTTTGACGGCAATGGTCAATCCGAACTGGGAAAGCTAGGCTCTGACGTTGACACTCTGATTGATTTTGATCTTGGCACTGGGGGCTTGATTGAGAGCCTCGTGCATCTCGGCGACACTGGCAAATCTTTTAGCGCCGTCCAGTGCGGTGGCCTTAGCTACAATTGCGTTCATCTCATCACTTACCGATTGATTGAACTGCTTTGGTTTGGAAACCGTGAGTGGCTCCGGTTCAAGACCGGTGAGAAGATAATGCAAGGTACAACCAAAAGCATAAATATCGCTCTGAGCTGTTGGCTTGCCGCGGAATTGTTCTGGTGGAATGTAACAGTGCTTGCCTACAACTGTGGCTGTAGCGGCTGATTCTAGCTGGTGTGCGACGTTGAAGTCGACCAGCTTTATCTTTCCGTCTTCCTGCAAAATCAAGTTGTCCGGCGTCAAATCTCGGTGAATGATCGCCGGATCCTGGCAGTGCAAGTAGGAAAGTACATCGCAAATCTGTCTGGCAATATCCATCACGACGTGCTCTGGCTGCGGACCTTGATTCCCTACAATGTCCTTGAGCTGATTCCCGTGGACATACTCCATCACCAGGTAACCGCGATGATCTTCGACGAACGAACCGAACATTTTAACAATGTTTGGATGGTCGATTTTGCGTAGAATCGCCGCTTCCTGCTCTAACTTTTGTACTGTTTGCTGAAGGACCTGCTGTCCACGGTGCACAGGCATTATGTACTCTTTGAGCACCACTTCCTGCTCTCTGCCTTCGAATTCTTTGTCGATGGCAACGTAGGCTGTACCTTGTCCTCCGCCTCCGATTTGTCCGCCAATTTCATAGCGACCGTCCTGCAGGATATCTCCCCCAACAAGCTGAGTTGTGCGCTTGCGCTCGCTTCCTGTGGAGTAATAGCGAAACCACAGTTGGGTGTAAGTGTTCTTATCGACAGCGTGCGCATTTCCTGCCAGAGCGTCAAACTGTGGGCAGGCCTCAGGTGCGTACGTTTTTAATGCGTTAATAAAGGGACCGGGCTCAACGCAGCGGACGACATCGCGCCAGTTGATTTTGATGATGTTGCCATCATCAACGTGGAAGAACAGTTGAGCTTTTGACGATTCTAGAGACGCTTCATCGGCGTTGGCGGAAATGTCTTTGTTCAGGTCGAAGTTGCGAACCTCGATTCGTTCCAAGCATCCCCAAGGAATGAACTTTGCCGACTGAGATTCGCGTTTGCGTGCATCTGTAACCAGCACGCCCAGCTTGTCGAACTCAAGAAATTTTCGCCGAGTGACTTGGGCGAAAATGAATAGACCGGAACCACCCAGCAGCATTACTGCGCTGAGCCATTCCAGTGGTTTTGTCAGGTCCTTCCACTGACTCCAGCTTATATTTCCGTGGTGACTGCCGAACGTGAGCCAGCCTGGCCAGTTGAACCACCCGCGATTTGCGTATTCGTAAGAAGAGTAGTCCGATGGTGCAACTACAGGCTGAACTGGCATTGCGGGTAATGAGCCGCTGGTCTGAACCCACGCGTTGTAACCGATGAAGGCCGCCACCATGCAAATGAGGGCAAGTATGGCGCCACCGATAAGCCATACTCGTTGCCCTTTCTTTCGCTTATTGGCGGTGGTTGCTGTAATTGGTTCGTTAGCTTCCATGGTGTGCCATTACCTGCATTTTCGTTCGATGAGACGCAGCAATACTTCGCGCCCCGCTCGCAGCTTCTTCGGCCGAGCAGAGGCGATCTTCGGTCTCTTGCTCGGTCAGTGCACTTACCAGCGCATCCATTTCTTGGCTGACAACGGCGTTAATTTGGCGTGGATGTGAGACTGCAAGTGCCTCGGGATCTTTACCTGTGAGCAAGAAATGCAATGTACCGCCAAGCGAGTAAAGATCGCTGCTCGGTGCGGCCTTGCCGCGAAACTGCTCGGGAGATATATAGGATTGTTTGCCGACCAATGTTCCGGTGGCTGTGCCCATGAAGGCGTTGGCCGCGCCGAAGTCGATCAAGCTAATGCTGCCGTCGCGAGCGAGCACTAGATTGTCCGGAGTGAGGTCTCGGTGAATGATGGCTGGCGTCATTGAATGAAGGTATACAAGAATATCGGCAATTTCAGCGGCCCATCGCGAAACTACTTCTTCCGGGACGGGACCATTCTCCTTGACGTACGAACGAAGGTCTTTCCCTTCGATGTATTGGAGTGTCAGGTAGTTGCGACCTTCTTCCATAAAGTGATCGTAGACCTGGGCAATGCGTGCATGATTTAGCGTGAGCAGCAATTGTGCTTCGCGGGCAAACATCTCAAGCGCTTTTTCCTTCGACGCCTCGTCGGCGTTTTGTGGCACGACCGCCTCTTTGATCACTACTAAGCGCTCGTTGTCGAGCTTAGCCAGGTAAATCGCCGACAGACCGCCAAAAGCGATTTGCCCCACGATTTTTACGCGTCCATTTTGGAGTTCATGTCCCGGTTCCATCGGTACGAAGATCGTCGAGCCGAAGCGGTTATTCAATTCTTCTTCCCAGAGCTTGGTGAAGGACATCGGAATGCTTGCCTGTGTCTTCGCCAAGCCTTTAATTTGGTCCAGTTCCGGGAGGAAACGCGTTTCCGGTGCATAGGCCTGCACGGCCAACATGATCTTCTGGACGTCGTCTCGGTCGAACCCGTCTAAGCGCAAAGGCACACGAGAGAATTTGGAGAAGCGAAAGCAGATATCTTCAGGATCTACGGAAATCTTGCCATCAGTTTGAAAGGCGACACTTTTCAGGGCGTTCCATTTAAACCGAACCCGTCCAAAGCTCTGGAGCATAAATCGGATGGGAATTTTGATGCCTTGCTCGCCGATTTCAAAGGTGTTGTCGCGGCAGACGACAATGGCGAATATCGCCGCAGCGGTCGTGCCCAAGAACATCAGCATCAGCATGAACAGATCTATGGAATCGGCAAACCCTCCGTCCAAAACCGCTTTACCGAGCCAGGACGCCACCCACGGCATCCAAAGTGCCCAGACGGGAGCCGTGGCAATCATTGCCAGCAGCCCATGTTTGGAAGCGTCTGCCTTGTATCTAAGAACTAGATTGGGTTTCGAGGAATCCAAAATAAAACCTCCTCAGGCTTTATTCCCATTCTGTATCCGCATGCCTCTCATCATGAGCGGGTTAATCCGATCCAACAACAGGGAAAACTCTGGGAAACGCCTTCAGCCTTTGTCTATTTTCATGAGCCAAAATGAAGTTCTTCGCTTAGAATGTCGCGGAGGCTCTACTATAGCCGGCAACAAGTCTATATACAGTATCCATCTATGCGATATGGAAGGTGCATGATGACAGAAGCCCGACTTAACATGTTCGAATTGCCTGCCGGAGCACGGCACGATCAGACCTGGTTGGACAGCAAGGTCATGCGACGCGAACTAACCGAAGATCGTCGTCGTGAAGGATTCTCGAAGCGAACCGAAAAGGCGTCGGAGGCGGCAGAGTCATTTTTGGGTGATTTGAACCGACGGGCCGAAATGCGCAGCGGTATCGAGCGTAAGTCCGAAGAAGCTCGTAAGCAACAGATTGAACTAATGCGCCAGAAGGCTGACGAATACAGAGAGCGTTTGCGGAGCAAAATGCCTCCTCAAGTGTGGGATAACAGCTCCACTTAATTTGATGTCGATAACCTTTCTGGGCGGACAAAATACTTTGGCCGGGATCTGCCACCAGTTGCACATTAACGCTGGCAGTGGTGCAGCTCAACGAAGAGCACGATGACTATCGCTGGATAGCAGAAGAGCAAATAGATGCAAATTTCATGTGGAGAAGTCAGCGCGAAGCGATCAAAATCGCGATTGAAACGACAAAGGACGACGGCACCAAGCTGGAGTTATTGCGCTGTTGAGGGGACTGGCCTCTCCCCTACTTGACTTGCTTCGTTTCCAACAGTCCGTAGTTATCGACTATACTTTTCCTCATGCAGGGTTCAAAGAAAGCATCAGAACCGCCACTGGCCGACCGAATGCGTCCGGTCGTGCTTGATGATTTTTACGGACAGGAGCGTTTGTTGGCGCCTGGTAGTCTGCTGCGCGGAATGATTGATGGGGATGAGCTGGCTTCTTTCATTTTGTGGGGCCCCCCAGGCGTCGGTAAAACGACTCTGGCCAAGATCATTGCCACCAAGACAGATAGCAGATGGATCTCTTTTTCAGCAGTCACCTCTGGTATCAAAGAAATTAAGATGGTGATGGCAGAGGCGGAAGCCTTCCGCAATCTAGAAGATCGCCGCACCATTTTGTTTGTCGATGAGATTCATCGATTCAACAAAGCGCAGCAGGATGCTTTTCTGCCCTACGTGGAGAGCGGCATAATCATGTTGATCGGTGCCACCACAGAGAACCCGTCTTTCGAATTGAATTCAGCGTTGCTTTCTCGAATGAAAGTCTTCGTGATGGAAGAGCTTGCATTGGAGGATCTGGTTCGCATTCTTCGTCGAGCACTGGACGACGGCGAGCGGGGGCTGAAGCAATACGACCTCAACATTGACGATGATAGCCTGAGTCTTCTTTCCACTTACGCTTCCGGTGATGCCCGGACCGGCTTGAACTCCCTGGAGCTTTTAGCCAAACTATTGCGTCGTCAGGGCAAGAAGGAAGCCACCGAATCCGATATCAGAGAAGCCGTCCAACAAGCGATTCTTAAGTACGATAAGACCGGTGAGCACCACTATAACCTGATTTCTGCGCTACATAAGTCGATTCGCAATAGTGATGCTGATGCCGCTCTTTACTGGCTGGCGCGCATGCTCGAGGCCGGTGAGGATCCACTATATGTTGCACGACGCCTTGTTCGCTTTGCCTCCGAAGATATTGGGATGGCCGCGCCGCAAGCGTTGGACCAAGCGATTTCTGCTATGAATGCTGTTGATTTTATCGGAATGCCGGAAGGCAAGCTGGCTCTGGCTCAGCTGGTTGTCTATTTGGCTTATGCGCCGAAATCCAATGCCGTCTATATCGCTTATAAGGCAGCGGCGCGGGACGCTCTGAATTCATTGCAGCATCCGGTGCCGATGCAGCTGCGGAATGCGCCAACCAAGCTGATGAAAGAAATCGGTTATTCCAAAGGGTACAAATACGCCCACGACTATAACGAAGGCATCGCAGATATGCGATGCCTTCCGGAGGAACTAAGTGGGCGGGTTTATTATGAACCGACAGATCGGGGATTTGAAGGTAAGTTCAAATCACGCAGGGGTGGCCAGCCGGCCGATGCTGCGGAATAAGTCGGAGAAGATGTGCCACCATCTTCTTGCTTTGAGCTGAGCGAGTTCCTCTCTGGTTTCATTGAGCATGAGAGCCAGGCGATTATTCTCGCCCTCGTTGACCGTGACCAGGTCTTCAAGGTAATCCCGCTCTTTTTTCATCTTCGCCAAAGCATCCATTAAATGCTTTCGCTCAGCTTCAGCCTCGTCGCGGTACCAGGTGAGCTTCTCTAATTGCTTGACTTCTTCTTCCAGATTGGCGACGCGGAACAAGGCGTAGTATTGGCTCATAACGATGTGCCGTAAAGAAGCATTCTCTTCCATCTTCTCGCTGACGATCTGGAGTAATGCCATCACTCGCCGGTGAAGGTAGTTGATCTCCTCGGAGAATTTTTCTTTAGCCTCTAGTTCGCGGTTGCGCTGAATGATGTCGAGCATGTTGCGTCTGAGCTT
>JADYXS010000729.1 GCA_021772155.1 Candidatus Obscuribacter sp. | reverse complement strand
TCGCTGAAGTGATCGCAGGAATAAATTTCGTTGATGGACTAGAAAAAGAAAAGGAGGCCGCCTAAAATTTTCCCGGCCCCAACATTTGACAAAAACTCCTTCGTCGCGTCGTGTCAGATAGTCAATCTCTCCGGGCAGGTCGACGTCGATGGTTCTCTCAACACAACGGTATAGAAATTCTGCCGCCGCTGTGCAATCAAAGTAACGATACAAGTCCGCCGTGTCATTGGTCACTTCAACGTTGCCTTTCGAAGTGGCGGTCCATTCGATGAAAGGCATCAGCGCGCCGGAGTGCGCTTGCAGTGTGGCTCTATAGTTAGCAATCCAATCGAGCATTACTGACGACACTGGGAAAAGCATTCCCGGCGGAGAGAATTTTCGCTCAGCAAGAGCATGGTGAATCAAACATCTGTGAAGCCGGCCATTTCCATCTTCGAACGGATGTACATAGATGAAACCAAAGGCCGTCGCTGCAGCCTGAAGAACTGGGTCAACAGCCGCTTCACGCATGATCGCATTCGCCTCTAAGAGCGCATCAAAAAGTTCGGAGAGGTCAGCATGTCGCGCACCAATAAATTCTGGCAGAGGGTCACCATGTACGGTGCGTTCCCCAAGAAAAACTCCCTCCTGCCTCAGTCCAGCCCGCACGAACCGATTGTCTTCGATGAGAATTCCGTGTAGGCGTATGAGTTCTTCTGGCGTTAGCGCATGCTTGCCAGCCTGCATCACAGCTCGCCCCCAGCGCTCTATGCGATTGCGGGGCGGCTGCTCTCCTTCGATTTGAAAGCTGGCTTGACTATCGGCAAGTAGCAGAAAACTGGACGCCCGCGCCATGACACCAGCGCTCACGCGTCCTATTGCTTGTAGCGCCGCTTTGGAAAGATCACGATCTATATATTGATTCAACGCATCTGTTCGCCGGATGATTGGACAAAAGCGAGCAGTGCCAAGCAAGTTATCGCGCACTTTATGGCGGCGCGACAGCGTCCCACTAGGCTTAGTGAAGTATTTGTCGGTATCAAGTAAATCCACTGCCGTTACGTTTGGTGCGTCCGGCACATCGAGTATGTTGCCAGTGAGCAGCTCATATAAGTACCAGGCACGTCTAGTCAAAATACTATTCGGTGCTGACTCTACGTAAGTGGCAACTACTTTAGCGGGAATAGTCATGAAGATCCGCTTGAGCACAAGCAAATCGACGTTTTCATAGCGCATCACAAAGTTGAGATGCGCCTCGACTGTAGGCTCAAGCTCGAATCGTTTGCCGTAGACTCGCCAAATGCCCTGATCGCGAGTATGGCCTTTAATGTTCAGTGGCGAAACACTAGCTGGCTGCCTTACCGGCGCTTGTATTTTGAAGGCATTTACGAGCGCCGACAGACCGGCGAGACTCGTGCCTGGAGGCACAGCCGTATCTTGAAACACTGTGGGTTGCTGTAGAGGTAAATCCAAGGGAAGGGTCCAAATCGTTCTTCACTGGGTCCATTGTGCACTATTTTAGTGCATTCGGGTCCAAAATATATGTTTTATCTGCCATCAGCGCCATTTCGTTCAAAACAAGCCTGAGTTTGAACAAAATGGAAGTCCCATTTCATTCAGAGGCGACCCAAAACGTTCTTTTTTTGACTTGGACGCACCAAATAATAATAAATTGCCTGCATCAAAGCTTCTTAAACCAATCCCGCGGGCGGAAGCTGTGCCTTAGCACAACTGGTATTTAGCGACTATCTTGCCCAAATTTGGTGCAGAAGCTTAGCTAAAGATGACGGGGCCCCATAAACAGAAAAATACAAGACGAACCACCAAGGAGCATTCCGACAACAGAAACCGCTATAAACACAGGCTTCTTCATTTTGATAGCATTGATGATGCCCAAAGTCGAGAAAATGATTGCCATAGGAGCCATCACCACCGGCAGTATCAACCATGAGAATACTCCCGTTGCCGCTCCCGCGAAGGAGGTAATCTTCGGATCCTTCATTGGATCCACTGCTTTCACCGGTTCAACGGGCCGTTTTTCGTCACTGTTCATAATCACTTCCGTCGATGCTAAGGCACTATCGATGTGCTCAAAATCATCAGATATTTTACCATGACAATTTCTTCATTGGCACCAGAAGTGGTGCCGTACCTCGGTTATGTTTTCGAAAAATCATTTACTGCACGCGGCAATTGGAAATTGGGTTGCCTGCCTCATTACACAATTCTTGGGAACCCAAAACTAATAGGCGCTATAATCCTGAGTCGCAATCTTGAGGATTACTAGATGAGAGCGTCTTTAATTAGTGTGGCACTCATTCTTTGCCTTGCTCAGAGTCTCCCAATCTTGGGTCAGCCGCTGACGAGTATTCAAACCCAAAGTCAGCTCGAATCAATGGAAAGGAAGTTTTTCGAGCACGACTTTTCCAGAGAGCCCAGCGAATACAGATTAGGTAGACTTGAGAAATTCGCCTTTGGTCAGACAAGCTCTGCGAGCAATGATGACCGGCTAAAACGATTGCGCGCTGTCATGGACCTCCATCCGCATTTGATACAACCAAATGCATCCGCTCCCACTGTAAGCAAGAGCCCGTCTGCATCCAAGCCATCGGCGGCTCCGTCTGGCAACGATCAATCTGATGAAGACTCAGGGCAATCGTCGCATTATCCACATGTTACGAACCTGGAAAAAGCTATCCTCAAGCAATCATTTGAAAGCGAATCGATCGGCAACCGTCTTTCACGGTTAGAGACCAGAGTTTTCGGCGATACGAAATCCAATCTCGACCTGGCAGCTCGCACAGATGCATTGGAACAATTCGCTGAAACGACCTTGCATCAGAAAGCGTATGCCATTAATCCGGAGAATGACTCAGATCAACCAGTGTTAGAGATTCGGCCAACTCGGAGAATTTTTGGCGAGCCCATGCAATCCATCGCTGGTCTCCCTCATGACCCATCCGAGACACAGGAATCGGATAGGGCACCGGTTCATCGTCCTGTCGACCCAGCAGTGTTGAGTTCGACGCCTCCGGACGTGCATGCACGTCTGTTAACTCGGGTAGCCTGGTGCGAACAACATTTGCTTGGCCATACCTGTCCCACCCTCCATTTAACTGAACGGCTTCATCAAATAAATACGCTGTTGTTTCCGGCTGACCACGAGCCGGACATCAAGCTCATGGATCGTGTCGATGTGCTCGTCAAAGAAGTAGTAATGCGGCAGCATCCGCCGCTGGCATCTGCTGCCGGATTCCAGCCTTAAATTTAAGCCTCACATGGCGTCGCAACGCAATCGCCGGGTGGCTCACAAGCCACCCCTAAAGCCACTTCCAGCACACGGGCGTCACATTGGAAATGGTGCGACCGACTTCTTCTCCCCGGGCGTAAGTGGCCCAACGTGCCGAAGAATCTCCATGTACTCATTCTGAGTTGGCGCGTAGACCAAGAGGGCCTCGCCCCGCATGCCGGGTTCGGAGGCGCTCAATTGGAGCTTAATGGTGCCGTCCGGCTCCATCCAGCAAACACCAATGCTGGCTTGTTTGTTTATATCATCGTTAAGTGTCATCACTTGCTCTTTTCCTGGCCGGCACTTGCTAAGACAGCAGCCCGTGCAAGCCCTGCACCCATTATACCAAGACCCACGTCCGCGCTCACTAATCCAGGTTGTGCCGGCTTCAATGCTCTCAACATGTCTGTTCGATTTTGCTCTTGTCGCAATTCGGCCAAACGCGTATCGATAGCTTGACGAGAATTAGGAAAATTTTTCAAAGTAGCTTCAGTCTCTGCTGAATTCGAAGATGCACCTTTCATCGCCGCAAACACGTCTGCATGAGCCTCCTCACGTCCGGCATAGTTTAAATTGTCACCCTTGCCCTGTAAGAAGTAGCCGTATTTGATCTGATCAGCGGCGGAAAGAGCCAGAATATCCTTGTCATAAGCCGCCTTGAAGGCATCACTGTGACTAAAATGTCCAAGGACCACATCCACAGAATGTCCCACTTCATGGTTAATTACGCCTTGCGTTCTACGGCTCGGCTTAAGCGTACCAGAGCCGTCTCGTGTATTTTCAGCTACCAAGACGATCCTTTTATCTGAGGCTTGAAGGCCATCTGCGTTAGCCCAGCTACTGCCTGGCGGCCATCCGCGCGGTCTTGACCTTGCAAGGTTCGGATCGTAGTCAGCGATCTCGCCGGCCGCAATGATCTTGACTCCACTTTCTTCCAGTAGTCGACGGACTTCTGGTGGCAGTTTCTCAACCGCTTGTTTCACCTTTCCTACAAATTCTTTTGATGCGCCGGCGCTTTCAATGATTTCGGAACCTGGCACTGGCACCCGATCTGTGGGCAATTTTTCTACTCCGACAACGTCTTTCGGAATCTTCAATGGAGGCATTTCCGGGCGGATCAAATGCATGTCTGTTTGTTCTATGTTATTGGCATCAGCAATTCGACGCGCGACACTAGCGATAGCTTGTTCTGTTGGCTTGAACGCCACATCACCTTTGGCCGCGCGCAGCGCAGCTCTGGAGATCCTCGTCAAAGTGTCGCCGGATCGAACTTGATAGGTCGCCGACCCATCAGCGTTATACTCGAATGCCCGTGGAGCTAACTGCGCGGCCGCCTGATCGACAACCTTGCCGCCTTTATTTTCGAGTTGGCGGTTTTTATCATTAGGCTCGGCCTTCTTCAGCGCAGGCGTTGATTCATCCGGCGCCGGAGGAAGGTGACAGCAAGCACATCCGCCGGCACCATCCTCAACATGCATCGATGGGAGCCTGTTAGTCTTTACAAGTTCGCGAGTTTTAGCCACAGTACTGATTGGCTTCAACAGATTACGATTCTCTGGTGCAACGCTTTCCTGGGAAGCGACATCGCGAGCTGTGGCACGTGCATCATCACCGGATGCATCACCAATGGTTTTGCTCGCAGCAATACGCGTATCTACTGGATGAACTGTGTCAGTCATCATGAGAATCGCTACAACACGGAGGGTTGCAGGCCTTTTTATTAAGTGATTACGGGATCGGTTCGCCCATTCTCGGCCCAACACAACCCGTTGTCAAGTTAAGCCTGCAGGCTCACTGCGCCTCTGTATTCACCAAACACTCACCAATTGATTGTATTTTCCACTCGCTGGGAATGAGAGCAGAGAGCGTTCTGATGGGTTATATAATGCGCCGGCAATTCCAAACACTGATTCTTTCGGCACTGTTACTCATGTCCTTGCCTGTTTACGCTGAGCAAGGTGTGGAGAAATTCGATGACGACCGCTCTCCGGAGGCATTGAAAGTTCTGTTCATCGGCAACAGTTTCACCGCCTCTCACAACATGCCGGGAATTTTTTCCGATCTGGTTAAATCCAGCGGCGGCACGAGGGGACTCAAAATTCATATGGTGGCATTTCCATCCTATACATTAAGGGAGCATTTCGAAGATTCGCGAACCATGCATGAAATGGAGCAAGATGGACCCTGGGACTATATAGTCCTACAAGAACGCAGCTTCTTTCCGATTATTAGGCAGAAAGAAATGGAATCCGCCTGCGTCGACATGGATCGCAAAATCCGAGCCACTGGTGCTCGGACGGTACTGCTGGAAACATGGGCTAATGCCGATCAACCTTCCGACCAAGCCATTATCAACCAATGTTTTCGGAACATCGGGAGAAAGTTGAGCGCTAAGGTTATCCCGGCAGGAGAAGCATGGCAAAGAGCCATAGGGACCGGAAAACTCTACGATACGGATAAACACCACCCCTCACAGGCGGGCTCCTTCCTCGTGGCGTGCGCTGTCTACAACTCGTTGACCGGCAAAGACGTGCGTAGTGTGTCATCAGATACCGAAAGTGGCATGGGACTATCCGCAGGTCTGGCCAAGCAGTTGAAGGCCTTTGCTTCCGAGGTTGGTTCAAGCACCCCATTAACCTCATTAGCCGGAAAAAAACCGGCTTCCCGATCGCAACCCGGTGCTGGTACACAAACCCAAGGTGTTTCAACCTATAGCTGGAAACGCTAACAGCCACGTAAGCGCTCTTGTCGATCAAATGAGAGGTTGCGGCTGATGGGCCTTGAGCTGCACGCAAGCCGCCTGGAGAGTCAACCTTCAGACTGAGCTTCGTCCACAACGTGTTTTCGCTTGCGCGATAGCTCGATCTCGTTTCCCTCAGCTTGAAGAGCGCCAAGCTGGACGGGCGACAGCGCAGTTTCAATTTCCGGAAACAGCGTCCGTTCTTCCCAACGAATGTGCGCCTCTAAAGTCTCTCCCAACGAAGCTGCAACCGCTCCGTTCGGATTGAGGTGCAGCTCGAGAACAAGTGCCCTTACATTCTTATGTTCATCAAAAAGACGTCGCAGGCTGATTTCTGAAATCGGCAGGTCAGGAAACAATCGTTCCTCATCTGCAAAATGAATCGCTATCTCGCTTTTCCAGGCGGCTTTGAAATCGTGGATTGAAGTATCAAGATTGAATCGTTCATTTCCTGAAGCCGCCTGCACTAGTCGGTACGAATGAAGTAAAGCGATCAGATGGTCGCGCGACAGCGGCTGCAAAGCTGGATGTCTTTTAAGAGTCACGAATACCTCATCAAATGATCAGCAAAACTACCCAAAGTCATATTGTCATTCAGCATCGTGAAATATGACACCAAGAGTATGCCGGTGTCCACTACAAATCCGACTTACACAGTGTCTCAAGTTGGCGCACATTCTTTGATTTTAGCGATCATGCATCAGCCTCCCGTTCCAACAGAATTCGCTTGCGCTCGACGCCCCAGCGATAACCGGAGATTCCACCATCGTTTCTGACTACCCGGTGGCACGGAATAGCGACTGCCAAAGCGTTAGCTGCGCAAGCTGATGCGACTGCTCTCACTGCGTTCGGTGAATCGATCGCGTTTGCAATATCTGTGTAACTCGCCGTCGATCCGACTGGAATTTTTCGCAACGCTTGCCAGACGCGTTGCTGAAAAGCAGTTCCGCGAATGTCTAACGGCAAGTCCAGACCGACAGCAGGCGCTTCTACGAAGCCAACTACTTTCGCCACCAACTGCTCGAACCCTTCGTCTGCTCCAACGAGATTCGCGCGCTGAAATCTGTCCTGCAAATCCCGAACAAGTTCCTCTGGATCGTCGCCCATCAGAATGGCGCAAACACCACGCTCGCTCTTCGCAACAAGAATTGCACCTAGAGAGCATTCTCCAACGGCGAAATGGATGTGAGTGTTAGCGCCTCCCGCACGAAAGTCGCTCGGAGTCATTCCCAGAACTTCATCCGATTTTTCGTAGAACCGACCACTTGAATTAAAACCAGACTCGAAGATCGCCTCTGTTACCGTGCGACTGCGCCCAAGTTCGCTCTGAACCCTCTTTGCCCGGTGCGCAACAGCATAGGCCTTGGGCGTCAAACCAGTAGCAGCTTTGAATACTCGATGAAAATGGTATGTACTCAAACCCGCAGATTGAGCCAACGCTTCAAGAGATGGGACTTGGTCGCTGCTCTCTATTACCCGGCAGACTTCTGCGATTTTGGTCGCATGCTGCTCAATGAGTGGCGGTTGATCCGGCTTGCAGCGTTTACATGAGCGAAATCCAGCGCTTTCTGCCTCGGCACAAGTATTGTGAAATCGGACGTTTTCCGGTCTTGCCGGCCGTGACGCGCACAAAGGCCGGCAGTAGACGCCCGTCGTCAACACTGAATAGTAAAATTTGGCATCTGATTGCTGATCGCGAGCCACAATTGCTTTCCAGCGTGGATCCTTTTCAGTGGCACACTTGTCAGTTCTTCCGCTCTTTTCCAACACTTTCATGACCCGTTCCTTTCGCCTACCCCGTTGTTCTCCTCAATTTACCAGTCGCCACATCGCCACGCACTCCGACTCTTGCTTTTGAATTCGAACAATTTGCATCGGACAAATCGACGATTGATTGGATCTAATGGTGGACTAGGTTAGGGTGCCTCCGGTCGAAAAGCAAACAGTTGGCAAGTGCGCCATCGTGGAACATAGGCCTGTTCCGTGGCGTCGACCACTTTATGAGATTTGATGGTCGTTCAATCGCTTGGAAAAATCTGTCTGTTTGTTGCTTTCTGGGAGCACCAGATTCCGACCGGCTCCGATTCTTAGTTAGCGCCTTGTTTGGCTTGGGAATTAACTGCATGCCATCACATGCAATGGACTTGCCGGATCCGTTGTTATTAGATTGTGATATGCAAAGTTCTATTGTTGAGCTTAAGCAAAAGAATCTTCTGTTTCCAGTTCAAGGTATAAATCCTGCAACCATTAAAGGTTCATTCACTGAAGCACGTGGTGCCGGTTCACTCCATCACGCCTCTGATATTCTGGCTCCGCGTAACACCCCTGTAATTGCCATAGGAGACGGGACAATTGCTCAACTCTGGTTGAGCAAAGCTGGCGGAAACACGATCTACCAGATAGACCCTTCCGGTAAGTATTCCTATTATTACGCGCATCTTGAGCGGTACGAGCAGAATCTGAAGGTTGGTGCCACTGTTCGGCGCGGCCAAACAATAGGATTCGTCGGCACATCCGGTAATGCGCCACCTGGTACTCCTCACCTTCACTTCTCCATAAGTAAATTGGTTAAATCGGGCGTTTGGTGGTCAGGCGCTTCCATCGATCCATTTGAAGTGTTTAAGCAGACCAAGGTATCGAGTCAAAGGATGCCACCGCAGGAATTGCCAGCAGGTACAGCTCCAAATCTGCCCGTACCACAAGTTCATCGCCCAGTAAGAAATGGTGTTCCGCGAGAACTTCGCGGCCGCACCGGCACGATACAAACCACTGGCATCTAGTCGCCCTCCAGGTTCGACCTCGGTCGCACTCACAACCAAGAAGAAACAAATGGCAGTATGTAAGATCATTTTTGGTGCATTACTTGCCGTGATAATGGTCAGTGGCTCAGTAATGGAGCCAGTGTCCGCTGCCATCAAAAAGATATCGAAGACGCCTCCGAAACATCGGCGCGGATTGATCGATGGCTCTTTTACGAACGGCAAATTGGTTCTAGGAAAGACAATCCCGGTAAATGGATACCATCCTGGCGAGCCAGTGCTTATTCTTGTTGATAAAAGCAGCCACCGCACTTTCGTCCTGCAAAAACAGGCAAAGAATCGTGTCGTGAAGGTTTTCTCTGCCGCAGACAGTATCGGTTCAGACAAAACGCCGACGCCGCCTGGACCTTACTGGGTTACAGAAAAGTTAAAGTGGCCAAGCTGGCTGCCACCGAAAAGCATTGACCCCCAGCAGAAAGCGGTGCATCCATACAATAAAGATCGCAAAAACCCATTGGGCGTTGCCCGCATCGCCCTGAACAAATGGCAAATCAATTTGCACGGCACTAACGATCCTGGCAGCATCAGCGAAAGCGTTAGCCACGGCTGTATCAGGCACTCGAACGTCGACATCATGAAAATCTACAACATGGTGAGAATCGGCACACCGGTTATCATCGCCAACCGCTTTGTCGGTCAGACTCTCACAAAGGCTAGCTTCAACCGGCGTCGTTGACTTTGAAGAAGTGTAATTTCAGTAACACCACTTCAACATCCTTCGCTTCAGTAGGTAGTACCTTCGTCAGATCATTATTACCAGTGAGCCCAGATGCCTCTTCAACTATCTGTGTGATTGGGTCGTTTTTCTCTTTGTTGTCGGCTTTGAAAACTAATCCAGGCACCGGTTTGTCATTTTGCAAAGTCACTTCTGCAATCACATTCTCCGGCATCTCTTTTGAATCACTATAGGCTTGTACAGCCTTCGCCGCAAAGGCATCTAGCCAAGACTTCCAGCCAGTCGTAGGCTCCTCGAACTCGTACTCAAGTCCAGCAGCATCAATCCATCTGATCGGGCTATACAGGACCAGACCCCAGCGCCCTTGCTTTCCCTCTGCAAAATAGGTGTAGTGCGGTTTTCGGTTATCGCCGGAAGTACTGCGAACATCAGCCTCCTGTATGCGCGCAGGACTTTGATTAAGGTGACCGTTAGGCACGATGACATCATTACCGATCACCTCGCTGTCGCTTGCCCTTAAGAGGCTTCCATCAAGAGGAAGTTTCGGGCAGCATCTATTGACTAGAGCCTGAACCATGAGCGGCTGAATAAAATTAGCAAGCAATAGAATCACGACGACGAGCGCCCATCTCCATGACATCAGGATTGCGATATTGCGCGTAGCGATAGAAGATGTTTGGTGCATATATAACGTTTGCGAGCCAACTGAAAATGACCCAAGTATAGTAACTCACTCAAGTCTTTACTCGATATCGACTTAGCTTGTAGATCATATTTTTCTCTTGCGGAGAACTGATGTCGTACAGTACGGTCACAGATTTTCCTTCAGCGAAATTCGTTAACTCTGATTCCTTGATACGACACTTGCCAGCATAGATTCTGCCGTCATAGCTTTCGAATTCATATTCGATAAACGAACCAATGTTTCCGGAGGCACTATTCTGATTCAAATATGCGGCTGTCACCTTTGCATTTGTGGGAACGCCATTCGACACCAAATGTCGTTCTCGCAGATGCTTGTTCCACAACAGCCATTCAAAAAATGCAGTAGCACAAATAGCTACGAAAGCCAGAACTCCACTATGTAGCGCTCCCAAGAGCGGGGCAAGAATCAATACCGAGAGAGCCAACTGACGAACCTCTGCAATATCTTCCTTGTACGCTACCAGTCGCGGAAGCGGAGTGTTCAGCTCGAGCTCAACATTCCGCAAAATCACAACTTGGACGGCTTCGTACATGCTGCAGGTGTAGAGCAGATTGTGAGTCGGATATGCCGGGTCGAACAAGACAGTCGCAGATTGCTGTCCTTCCAACCTACGGAACTCCTCAGAACTGATTCTCTTGTAGATGCGATTAGACGATGCAGGGAAATCAAATTCGACTCTGTAATAGACTATTTCGTCGCCTGAATGCATGCTGGTTTTTAGATAAGTCGTCGTGGCGACTAGCCCGCTACGAACTAACTCCTTGTGGTGAAGCGGTTTGTACCAGATCCAAACTTCCAGAAAAATATTGATGAAGAAACTGGCGATTGCAGGTCCCCACAAGTACGAACTGGACAGTGGTAAGAACATCCCCCAAGTCAAGGGATTCATTAACATCAATGCTTGATATTCGTATGGATTCGTTCCGCAATTCGGATTGAATTTGACAAAGCGTGGCAACGGTTGCTGAAGTTCTGGCTCTATGGTTGCCGGCAAGTATTGTGCGCGAGCACGATTCGCCACAACTCTCGCTGGAACTGCTCTCGGTTGGCGCAAGGCACGAACCTTCGTCTCAGTTAACTCCTCAGGCGAAACCCAATCCGGAAGTCGCCCTCCGCTCGCCTTCTTTGCTGACAAAGGAGAATCGGACTTTGATTCCAGGTCGATTGACAAAGCAGGCAATTGAGGTGTCGGCGGAATCTCGTCAAGCAGCGGGGGAACGTCTTCGAGCGATCGCTTCAACTGCCAGCGGAGAAACTTAGCAAGCAAGCGGATTTCTTCGCTAGTGTGCTCTTCAAGCAAACCGAACGCATATGAATGTTCCGGTTCCAGAAAATCGTCCCTGCGGAACAACAGGCACTCATCACCACCACCCAGATGGCGGTACAAGTCGGGATCAATGGTTGTGCAACGCAAAGAAACATAAATTACCCATGCGGAAAAGTTGTCCAAATTCGCATCGAAGTGCTTTGCAGTCCTGCCCGGATGTTGGTAGTTGCGATGCCCAATTTCATTGCTGAGCATCCCTGCCATTCGCGGTACGAACATACCGTCGTAATCCACCAGTCGGAGTTCATCATTGCAGACGATGATGTTACCGTGCTGCATGTCACCATGTGCGATACCAGCGTTTCGTAGGTCATCGCACATCGCCTTGAACGAATCAGCAAGAAGGGCGATCTTCGGCGTGCCGATGTGTTGTTCGATATAAAGATCCAGGTTCAGACCTTCGACCCAATCCATCTTGAGTATGGGAAACCAGCGGCCGTTAAGGCGGAGACCCTTTGGAAGAAAATCGAATGTCAGCGTGTAAGAAAGATCGTCATTCTGGACGAAGTGTGAAATGTGTGCGTAGCGTTCTTGTTGGTCGTTGATATTCCTTAAAAAGCAGCGCACCGCCATGTCCTTACCGTCCGCGTGTACTTTGTAGACAGACGCAAAAGAGCCACTGAGTGGACGGGGAATGCCCAGAGTAGTGCAATGGACAAGTCCGCCCTGAAGCCGCGGATCCTGCGCATTGCTACGCAGTCCCTGAATCGCCTCGTTATAGTCTTGCGGCGACGGCCACCAGCTGAGCTTGAGTTCTGATTCAGCACTATCTAATTTCGCCACGTATAGATTGTGTCAGGAAAAACATCAATTCGGTACCTCTTAAAACCGAGACGTTTATTCTAGACTGATTGTTCTAAAATGAAGCCAATATTCATATTCTATCAACCCAAAGCCGCACAGGCCCGACCGTTTGCAGGATACTGGATGCGTGCTGACTGCCGATCAGGGACGTAAGAAACGCAGCTTCCGGGCATAACTCACCAAGCAATGGTTGGAGTTGGCAATGACAGAACCTAAAGAACCGGCAGTTTGGGGAAAACGAGAAACCAAACCAGAGCCGGAAAGGCGTGGCGGTTCTGGCCGTCCACCCGGCAGAACTCGAGTCGGGACGGCAGGCGGCGGAGCGAACTATCGGCGAGGAGATAGCATTTCCTGCAAAATAGTCAAAGCAGAGCCCGGTGGTTATGCAGTGTCAATAGAGCCGGGATGCTTCGATGGATTCCTACCAACAAGTGCTAAGCATGAGCCCGGAGCACAGGTCGAGGCCCAGTTCGTTTGCATGGCCGTCAACCGAATGCTGCTTACGATGACTCAGGATAGCCAAACACTTCCAGAACAAAAGCTCCTTCACCGCCGTGGCGTTGATCTCATTCCTCCGCCCCCAGAAGACAACGACAACGTGCGCGAGGAGATTCTTGAGATAGGCTGTCTAAAAGATCTCATCAAAGAACTAGAAGATGGCAGATATACAGGTTGCATGCGGGCCGTGTCTGAACTGAGCAAGTCGCGATGCGCTCTGCTGTTCTATCAAGGTCGGGTGGTGACATGCCTCTACACCAGCACAAATGTCGACCAGCACCCAATCGAGTCATCCATCGAGATGCTGCTAAATGACTTGAAGGCACCACATGCTCGTCTGATCATGTATGAGCTGCCCGAAGAAGTTGTACTGTCATTGTCCTCCCTACAACTTGGTTATTCAGTTGAACGTTCGGACGACCTCGATGCGAAGTCATACCTGGATTATGTCGGCAGCTATATAAATCAAAAAGAGCAGACGGCCTGCATCGCGCTCACTCTTGCCAACGACGAATGCTGCTTGCTTTTGGTTCACAAAGGGAGGTTAGTTGGTGCGTACTACGTCGAGCAGCGATACTATCTTGATGATTTGCAGGCGGTATATGACTTTGTATCCAACGATAGAGGCGCGCGCATCACGGTCTGCATTCTGCCAGCGGAACTAACGGCACTACCTGCGGTGTTAGGCCATAGCTTGAGAGAAATGAGTGCCGCTGGCAAAACGTGAGCACTATCCCGGAACACGCATAAGGTTCTTGGGAGGAACGATGCTTATCACCGAAGGCAGCTTGATCGATGGAAAGTTTCAAATCGGGAGCACCATCGGCCATGGCGGCATGGGCATTGTCTACGAAGCCATACAGCTTGGGCTCGACCGTGTTGTTGCACTCAAGCTGCTCTTCAACGTCCCGGAAGAATCTAAAGATGAGATAGTGCGTTTTGAACGGGAAGCTCTGATTTTAAGCAAACTTTCCCACATCAACATCGTTCAATTTTATGCCTACGGCACTTGGAGCGGATTTCCATACATTGCAATGGAGCGCCTGGCCGGGGACAGCCTACAAAAGATGCTGGCAAAGAACGCGCATTTATCTGTGCCCAAAACAATCGAATTTGCTAGGCAGATTTCCGAGGGATTGGAACACGCCCATGCGCATGGCATATATCATCGCGACATTAAGCCCACCAATATCATAATAACCACCGGACCAGACAGTCGTTTAATTTTGAAGATCATTGACTTCGGGCTGGCGAAGTTAACGGGGAGCAGCGTACAGAAACTGACCCAAACAAATACGGTATTGGGCAGTGTGCAGTACATGAGCCCCGAACAATGCACCGGTCGATCTGTGGATCACCGCTCGGATGTCTACAGTTTAGGTTGCCTAATCTATCACTGCCTGACTGGTGATCCGCCCTACTCTGCTGATAATGCGGTAGCCGTAATGTTTCAGCAGGTCAATGAACCCGTGCAGAACACATCTGGATGGCAGCGCCTGCCCAATGGGTTGCAAAAGCTAGTGGCGCGTTGCATGGAGAAAGAACCGGCTGATCGGTTTCAGTCTTGTGCTGAACTACGGGAGGAACTGATCCAGGCTGCTCAGTCTGATTCTGTTGTGTCCATCTCATCATCGCAAAACCCAGTTGCCGCGAAAGCGGACCTAGTCAATGAACACTTCGGACGAAAAAAGCTGCCCAAGAAGTCCGCGGCAATATCGGCGTTAGCAATCACAACCGTCGTAGTTGCCGCGATTGTCTATTTCTCAGCGCATTACGTTCCTGCGAAAATCGCAACAAGTGATTCGACCACACCCCTTACTTCGCCCAAAGAAATTATTGCGGCTTTGCTTCACAGGGATTCCCGCTCATTTTCTCGAAAGGCCGGCGAAATACGTCTCAATCCAAATGAAATGCAGCAACTCGCTCAAGCCATCGAACAATTCCGTCTTGATCCTGCATGTGATACCACTCTGCTGTTCGCCGCTTACATGAAATTATTTTCCGAATACGAACAGATCGGCGACATAGAAAGAATGAAAACCGCACTGGCGAGTGCAGTCGAAACAGGTGGTCATGCTACCGGAGTCGATCCGTTCGGTTACACAGCTGCATTGATGAAATACCATGAATTGTGTGCACTCTCAAATTGCGAACTCTCATTAGTGAACACAGTCGAAACTGCAATGCAATTTTTTCCCAAGATGCATCTCACAGATCACCATAATTTGACTCTGCTACTCGCCCAAGATTATGCCAAGCTCGGACGCTACTCAGAGGCACGAGCATTGTTGCAAACAGTCCAAAACGCAGAGAGCACCGCGGAGCTACGAAAACGGTCCACAGCAATCAAGAACGTTCTAGATGCAAAAGAAGAGGCCGCCTCTAGAATCAAGATCCTTTCCAAGCAATTAGATCAGGAGATCACAAAGAAGGAAGGTACTGCCAAAACGGTCTATAAGCTTGCACTCTCATATCGAGAGATTGGCAAAGATCCTACAGACATGATCTTGCAGCAACTAGCAAGGCCGGCAAATCCTCCGTTCGAGATGCTATTACTTCGTTTTGAATTGGCAAAGTCATACTTAGACAGAGGCGATCAGCGTTCGTGCGAACGGATTTGGAGCGGTATGGTCCCGCCTCTCAGAGACATGGTGCTTCAAAGCGAACAGCCAAAGGTCTCCGCTGTTTATTGTGAGGTTGTTCTGGACCTGGCACGAATTTATCTTGAAACCGGTAGATACAAAGAGTGCGTCGCCCTCACGAAGCAATGGTTGAATGATCGCGTTCGAGCCGGTCCACCCTATCTTGTTCCTGCAATACTTATCTGCGGCGCTCATGGAGACAGGCATTTAGGAGCCGCGGCAGATGCTGAAAAGCTCTACAGGCAAGCTGTCTCGGAATTAGACAGCACCATCTTGATCGATAAAAGAGACACACAAAGTGTTAACTGGCGGAATGAAGCCAATTGTGGTCTGGCTTGCGTATTCATTTCCCGCAGCAAATACCAAGACGCCAAGGTGCACATGGACCATGCAATAAATGAGGCAGAGGTGAGCGACGATAAAGCTAGACTGGCAATCTGCAGAATGGTTCGCGCGGCTTGCTTGGAAAAACTCGGTAAGGTTCAGGCTGCGGCCGCAGATAAACGACTTGCCAAAAGAGAAATAGGTCACACCAGGCCCAACACTGTTCGCCAAATATCCTACATATACGACGACGTTGTGCCGCTGTCATTCTTGAACACGAAGTGACCAATTGAGTTATTTGAGCCCGCGCGAAGCATGCACGAGGGCAAGAAAGCACCATAACGAATGCCAGCAGCCTAGCTCGGCATTGCCCACCTTCTGCCTGGCAACTCTATTTGATATGCTAAGAGTGGAATTATTCTCAGGTGGCCCTCATTTACTTCCAACAGCAAGCTGACAACTTGAAACATTATGTCTAGGAAGGCATCCCGGCAATTGGCTCTTGAAGCTGCGCGTTTTCTGGCCAGCGGTTCGGAGTCGGAGTATATGCAGGCAAAGGAGCGAGCGAGCATGATGCTCGGTCTGTCATCACAGACGCGATGGCCGTCGAACCGGTACATCAAAGAGATGATCGGTCAGCTAACGAATGCTGAGCTCGGACCGGACGAGGTCAAACGGCGGGTACGCTGCATGCGCACAATCGCCGCTGAGATAATGGAACTCATCGACCATTG
>JADYXS010000107.1 GCA_021772155.1 Candidatus Obscuribacter sp. | reverse complement strand
CTCCCCTACAACAGCAGCAGCCGCAGTGCGGTCAGCATTCGGGGCAGATGGCAAGCGGGACCCGGCAGTCTGCCGGAAGGGGACAAGCCCCTCCCCTACCAGGCTGATGAACATGATGGGAAGAAAAACAGTGGCACTATTATTGGTGCGCTCTTGGACGGGTGCAATATTCTTCGAACTTGTTGCCAATTCACTTTCTGAGGCGAGTCGCTCAGAATTTTCTTTCTGCCGCTGTCGTGAATTTTCCGAATCCTCGTTATCTTCCCCATGGGGAAATGTGAAGTCTATTGCCATCTGCCTGCCCTGAGAAACGATGTATTGCTACGTCTATGACGCAAGAATAGGTCGGTCACTGTGGCGGCAACGTGACCATCCTATGCATGAGCCTGCAGGCTGTCTTTAGAAGCGAGTTCTCAACGAGGTTTTGCACGAGCGGTGGGAGGTAAATGAACCGGAATTCGCTGTGCCGGCTTTACGAGTTTCTGGTGTTGATCCATCAGCAAGCCGGCTACATGTGTCAGCGCGAGTAACTTCCCGCGCGCAGCTCCTGGACCTGCTCTAGCGGTCGGTTTTTGCGACGCTTCAATTGCACTGCGAACACTTTCAACGGTACTAGCATGATCGGCATGTTGGGGATTGGATACTCGCGCGTGCATCAATTCGTAAGTGTTTATGCGCTCCTTCAGTGTTTTAATCTGTTCTACCTCCATCTGATTGCGTTCTGGACCTTGCTTCCGCTCCAGAGCATCCAATGCTGCCCGATCTTCGACAATTGCAGTTTTATACATTTCTGTATAAGTCCTCGCCTCATTGGATTGCCGCACCGAATCGTTAGCCGTTGACGGTGTTGCTTGGTCAAGGGCCCTGGCTGTCTGGGTTGGCTCGGAAACGCGCGAAGTGTTAAGGCGAAGCGGCGGTGTTACAGAAACCTCCACGCTACCTGGGTTACTGGCGCTTCCTGCCTTTGTCAGTGCCAACGGTTCGGCAGGAACGATTTGTCCTCGCGCAGCACCCAGGTCAGAACCAGGTGTCATGCCAGCAGTTTGCGGACTATTGTACGGCGCGCCATTTATCCGGTTTCTAGAATCGTAAACGCGCGGACGGACTTCCTTTGGTAGTTCAATTTCCACCCAGGCGTGAGTTGGATCGCCGTTCTGATGCATAGATCCGCGTATCAGTGTGGCTTTCAATCCAAGTTCATCGCATAACACCTTCATCAAAAGCGCTTGATGCCGGCACACGCCCTTGCCTTCCACGATAAGATCGCCGAGCGGTATTCTTTCGCCTTTAAGCTGTGAACGCATTGCCATCGACCAGGCATTCAGCTCGACCTCGTTCATATTCGGCGGCTTCATCAGCTCTCTGACCCACTTATTTAAGTGCTCGGCTCTCTGTTCAGGTTCAAACGTGCCGAACAGATATTTGGCTTCTGCTATGGTGCGTCGAAGAACTGGGTCGTTAAGGCGATCGACGACAATAACTTCACGGCTGAGTCGATTTAGCGGTAGTCCATCAGGTCCGTGCACGGCGTTCTTGCCTGCGCAGAGATAGCCATCGGACAGAATTCCGCTGACGCGGTGAAACCGCGAGAAATGGTTTGATTGAAGGAGCGCGTGTTCTTGCGTTCCTCTATCAAGGGGCTGTGGCTTGAAGGGTTCTTGCACCACCACTCGGAATACATCATCACCGATTTTGATGGTGTCAAAGTCACCCAGGTAGGTTTTTACACCAGGCGTAATTTTCACATCATTCACGAGTGTGCCGTTTTTGGACGGGCGCAAAGTGCCTTCTGGGTTGATGACACCATCTATGATGTACGCTTTTCCATCAGCATCGACTCCCATGCGTCTATGTTTGTCACTGATCCACTTATAGTCAGCCCCGAAGTTCGATCTACCGAACTCAATTGCTTGAGCCCCGGGACGCAAAAGCATCGATGTCTTGCCGAGAGTGATGCATTTGTAATCGAGCGGGACAGGCATGCTGTGCGAAGAGCTCCTGGCAATCGACCTGTCACCATGAGCCCAGCTGTAAAGATCTTGGGTGTAACGATTGCTAGGAATGGACTCCATGTGGACGTGAGCTGCAGGAATTCCAAGATGGTCGCCGAAAAATTGGTTTAGCTGCGTCGAATTGTTGTTGGGAACAATGAATGGTGTCACTATACGTGACGCGAATTCGCCGTGGTTGGCACGATCCGACAATATCCGAACCACGTCGCCCATAGCCTCCTTCTGGATTGGTGTTAGTTTGGTTCCATATACTTCTGTCAGCAATGACGTCCCCGCCGACCGTACCGATTCAAAAACAGGAAATGTGGCGGCGGAAGGAGTGACAACTCTATGCGCGTTTTCCTTGAGTGCACTGTTGCCCTCGGCATGTGTTCCGAGCGCCGCAAATGTCAAATCCGCGCCCGGCAACCGCGCCTCCGCAATTTTCAAAGTTTTTTCAGCCTGCCCTCCCGAGTAAATCACGTCTTCCAGAATGACGAATTTCTTGCCGGCCCGTTCGTGCGTAGACATTGCAGCGACTTCACCCATCGACATGAAGCTCGGGCCAGTGCCCTTTCCTTCCGGATAGTTGTTTGCTTTTTTGAAAATCGTCGTCGCCAACAGATTGCTGCCATCATCGATTCTCGAAGGGTTGATCGGATCTATCTTCAATGCGCTGATAAATACGACATCTTTCATACCCGCGGTGCCAAACTTTTCGGTTAATTGCTTGTTCACATCCTTGGCGCGGCTCATCAGCTCGGGCATGCTAACTCGCTGCGCAAGCCGATCGTACATAAAGGCAATTTGTTGCCCGGACATATCGCGCCCCAACACCTGGTCATGAACGCTTTGTTTGCGGCTAAGGTCGAGCATGGCTTGTGCAGTGGCTTCACGAGTCGGCCGCCCTTGCGGTAGCTCGGACGTATTAACTAAAGTGCGATCAATAGCATTTTGGACGCCAACAAACGGTTCTGGTTGAGTCCCACTGGACTTCATGGTGGCGATGGCTTGATCGACTTTCGCTTTGACCGCTTCCGGAACTGAACCTTCGGCAACAATATGTGCCAGATCCAGAACGTTCAGCCCGGAGCTGACTTGGCTTGCAACCCTACTTTCCATGCCGGGAATCAGCTTACCGTCCCGAAACAATTCAGCTCTGAATTCTGCTTGCTGCTGCGGATTGTCGAGAAAAAGACCGCGACCTCCGTCGCCGTTGATTGCTACGTCTATACCAATGCCCGCAGTTTTCCTAAGGAGATAACCCCACGCTTGTCCCTCGGATCCGTTTCCAGATATGTGCAAAGGTATTCGTTGTCCCGGTCTAAATTTTTCTAGCCTGTCAGAAACTGCACGAGTGTGAGGCTCGATGGACAAGGCCAGTTTCAGCAGGTCGGCTCGAACACCGCGCATGGACAGAAAGCTCTCGCGCTCTTTGAGCACTTGCACGAGATAAGGGCGATCCGCCTCCGGTGTGGATGCAAACAGCTTTTCTAATGCTGCGCGTTTGTCATTTGTTTCGCGACTGCCTGTACCGTAAGCTTTTTCCAACAGGCTTGTTACTAAGTCCTTCGTTGATTGAAGCGCTCCTGTTTCTGTTGCCGCAAGCTGTCTTTGCAGTGCGCGCTCAAGACGTTCAAGTGAGCTGTCGTCGAGCCGGGTAATGAATTCAGGTCGCAATGCAGACAAAGTCGCGGCTGTGTTTTTATGAGTCTCAAGTGCAGAGTTCAGAGATTTCAAATGTGCATCGACACTTTCCCCGATCATTGGGTGTGATTGTTTGGCGTCTGCCAAAATAGTCCTCATTAATTCCTTTCGGTGTTCCGCGCTGACGCCGGCGAAGTGCATTACAAGAAAATCGACCAATCTTGTATCTGATGCTGGGATATTGGTCCCCAAAATCCTGGTCAGTGACCTTGCGAATGAATCGTGTTTTTGGGCATAATTCACGAGGCCGCGGACTGCGTTTTTCATGGCATCTGGCTTCGCATCAGCTGGGAGTTTCGCACAATGCAGCTTGAGCACTTCATCAAAATCTTTCAGTGCGCCGTCAAAATGCTTCATGTCACCTTTTGCGCGTTCCATCATCGATAGGGTTTCTCGATCAGCAGCCTTGAGGATCACATCCGTGTGCTTGGGAATGGCTTTGTTGTTCAGAGCCAGTAAACCGGCTAAAGCGTTGGCTTTGTGAACGGTATCGAATCCTGCAAAATTGGCGCTTAGACCAGCTTTCGCAATCTTGAGTGCTTCCGTCGCATTTCTAAAATGGATAATTGCTTCTTCATGACCTTCCTTCGGCACCGCGCCGAGCAAACATAAAAGTGCTTCGCCTTGTTTCTCTGCAGAGTTGATGTTGCCTATGCTCTTTACGAATTCCTTAACCAGCGGTCCGACATCACTTCCAAGCGTTTTGAGTGAGGCGATATTATCAGCGACACCGGCAAGCACTGCAGAATTCATCTTTTGTTGATTAGTCCCGAATTTTTCACGAGCTACTTTCAATAGCCTTAGAGTTTGTTCGGAGGTCAGATCCTGAGGATGTGTGCAGCCCTTCAGAATTTTGGTTGCATCCGCTGCACTATCAGCACGCTCGATGCGTCCGATGATTTCGTTGGCAGTCTGTGCGTTAAATGGTATACCGGTTGCCTTGAAAGTATTGGTTTTGTAATCGTGACTGATACCGATTTCGTTCTGCCCAGGAAGCAGGTCCGGTCCAGCCACCTCAGTCGGAAGAACAAATCTTGCTACATCGTCAAGCGCACCGCGTGATTTGGCAAACAGGCGTGCCTGATTTTCGACCAACAGTCCTTCCTGTTCATGTAGCGGCGACATGTACTGCGCGTAGGCACTCTGGCGATCTAAATTGATGTTAGTAAGTCGTTGTTGCAGTTGCTTTTCCAGGACGGCCCGGGCATTCTTCTCGTCAAACTGCCCAGTGCCTTGTTTACTAGTGTTGTATTGATCAATGAGCTCGCGCACCTGATTTGGTGGTTGCTTACTCCCAAACAAACGAACGCACATCGTTCCCTGCGGATCAAACTGCGCTAATTGTTGAATCAATCGTTTAGCGGAGCCGGGATTATCACCCAGCGATTGGAGAGCGCGACTGACGATTCGAAAGTTACTGGTACTTTCCTGCATGATGATGCCGACTGAACCGTCGTTTTTGCTCAGTGATTCGGCTATCTTTGTGGCGGCAGTGGTTTCCGCAGGACTAAAGTTATTCCCGTCGCGTATTCGAAGAGTCTCCATCAGGAACTTGTTCCAGTGATCCTCACGAACCGATGATGCGGTGTGTCGCGTCAATTCTCGGTATCGCTCTGAGACACTGGCAATATCCTCGCGCGATGGGTTCTTGCCTATCTTCAACTGATCGGCTGCCAGCCTCAACACTTGTGTGTCGTGGTAGGCGTGCCCACCGATTTCATGGTAAAGCGCTTCTACCAAGCGGCCGTTTTTGGCATGAAGTAGATCGGCTGAACGAAGCTTTACCACACCATCCCGGTAGGCACCATCACCGCCGGCGATGTTTCCATAGCGTTCCAATTTGACAGCCGCCAAACCGTTTTTCGCTGAAAACTCGTTGACACCCAATTGCAGTTCTGCCAGTCGTTTATCGAGAATGATTTTGAGGTCTTTACTTTCCAGAGCGAATGCCTCTCTGCATTCGAGATAGCGATCGACTATTTTACGATTCGCGATATTGTTCTCGGTTGCCTTCATTAGAGCTTCAGCCGAATATTCGGTGCCGATAGGCAATCTCGTCTTATCACTTAAGACCTGACTCTCCAGCGATTGCAGAGCAGTGTTAAGGGCATTTTGTGTTTCAGTCAACTTTGTGGCGTGGCGCTCTGCTTCCGTACCCCACTTTTCCGTGCGCGACATAATGGTCTCAACAAATTCACTTACTACCGCCGGCTCCGCAAATGGACGCGGGTGATTACCGAGTTGCAGCCGCAATCTCGAAATCTCTGCACTGGACATGCGAGTGACGCTGCGTTCTGGGTGCCACAATCCGCTTTCTGTTTGTGCATTAGGTCCGATTCGTAATGCATCTGCACTACTTCTATCATTGGGATTAATGGTGCCGTCTGCCTTAATCGACAACTGCGGCAAGTCGGGGACCTTTAGTGGATTGACAGATCCATCTTGCTTGGCGGGGCCATCTTGCTTAAAAGCAATCTGCTGGACGGTATCCTTCGCGGTACGGGACGCTTCTCCTTTTCGCTCATCGAGCCATTTGGCAAAAACTTCGCCAATGAGATTAGCGGAGGCTGCTTCACGTTCGTCGCCAGAAGAGCCCCGCAGGGGACAGTCAGAGCGGTCAGGACAATCTTGCTTGTTCATCAGCCTTGCCCCCGCATTTACTGCAGCCATTCTGGCTGCGCCCCGACCCTTGCCGCGGAAAGCATATAAATATCATCGTGGCTGCAACGTGACCACCGTATATTTGGATTGAACCTGAGGGCGTTTATGAGGTCAGGTGATGGGTACGGGGAGCTTGAGATTTTTAAAGTCCTTGATCCATGTGTCGATAGTCTGTGAATGATTTGGAATTTTCGATTGTGTCGCCAGAATCTTCTTCAAAGCCGTAAGCTGGCTAGCAGCGTGCCGCATTTGATTCCGATCTCGGTACACCTGTGCTAATTTGGTTCGCGCTTGAACAAAGCCGTTGAGATCTTCGGTTAAATTCAAAGAATTGGCCGGCAGGTCGATTCGCGCTAACCTGCGTTCGGCGCTATCGAGATTTCCGAGCGTGGCTTCAACTAATGCTGTTATCGATGCTACTTGAACGCGTTCAAGCAAGATCCTCTGGCTACAGTTCGCCAGATATGCGTCGCCCAAATCTAACGTAATGCGATCGAGTTCGTTTCTGTTCACTCGTTGCCAAAACAAGGGCGCTAGAGCATTCAGATAAATCTGCCTCTCAATATTCGTCATCTCATTGCGAGGAAGCTTTTCAATCGCCGCCACAGCGGCGGCGAGGTCTGTCGGAGGCAACTTTTGGCTGAGCGCACCAAGAAGAAGTGTTCGTCTCTGTTCTTTGAAATCCTTCCATGCAGCATGTAATCTCGGTTCCGTGGCCATCCCGCGAGATTCCATTTGCGACCATACTTTATTTGCATTATCGATGTCGCCGACCTTCAAGTAGAGCATCTCTAGTGCGTTGAGTTCGTCAAGGTATGGAAGACTCTCAAGTACAAAATCTTTGTCCATAAGGTCGACGGCTTTTTTCTGTTCCAGAATCGCCTCAAACTGCCGGTTAGCGGCATCAAGTACGTCCCGACGTCGACGTTGCAACCTCAAATGAATTAACTGTTTGTTGACGAACACGTTATCCAAATTCTTTTCAACTTCGGCCAGTACATCCAGCGCTTCGTCAAAGCGGCGGGCACCACATAGCGCCATTGAAAGGTTCATGGACAAGTTGAGATTGGTGGCAGGATCCGGATGATTCCTGAGGTTTCTCAATGCCAAGCGAAACTGCACTTCGGCTTGGTTCCAGCTCTTTTGCTCTAATTCCTTATTTCCCTGACGGGCATGTTCAACCCACAGTGGTTCATTTGCGATCGCTGGTGCCTCATGCCAGCAAAGCACCGCTGGAACAGCGAGGAGGATGATTAATAGCCATCGCGTAAAATATGCCATGTGCATTCTCACTGAGGCAACACCGGTCGATTCGAATGGATGAACGAAAAGCATCAGTTAAACAGGGGGGTAACTACTCACCCTTCGGGTATGCTTTCATTGTACCCGCAGCAGGAGAAGTTTGACGGTGCAATTGAGATATCAAGCCGCCATCTTACTTGGGGTGCCTCTGCTTTGCCAGTTGGGATTCGCCTATCTCTTGGTCTCTAATTTGCAGCAATTAGACGAAGCTGCAACGCGCGAATCCAGAGCGAAACAGGTAATCGCTTCTTGCCAGGAAGTGCGATCGTGCTTCGCAAAATACAACATGCTGATAGCGGTCCAACGTATAGATGGCGCCAAGCTGGCCCAGGCGCAAGTGCCGCGCCTCAAGGCCATCGCAGAGAACAGCCTGGAGCGATTACGCGAAGCCACGCGGGACGACAAGGAAAGTGCGGCGAAAGTGGAAGACTACTGCAGAACTTCCACGCACTTGCAAAATGTCTTCTTGGACATCATGGGGGCATACGGCAAACGAACCGACAAACCCGCTTTTGCAGAATTCATTTCCGAGCCCGAAGCGTTGGACGATCTCGCTACATCTCTTGCACGCGCGATATCCGACGAAGACTACCTGCTCGATAAGTACGGAAAGGTAGAAGCTCAGTTTCAACCAAAAGCCTTTGAAGAAAGGCTGAGACTGCGGGATTCAATCACTACTTTTGCAATCGTCGATACAGTGATAGTGCTCCTTTTGGCAGTCTATTTTGGTCGCAATACGCTGAATAGGCTGCGGAAACTGATGATCAACATATCCGCGTTTTCAAGCGGCAAGCCTGAGATGGTGGTTGTAGGCGGTAATGACGAACTGGGCGAACTTGACGCCGAGTTCCGCAAAATGGCAGAGGCGCGTGTTGAGGCCGAGCAGCGGCAGCGCTCCATGTACGCGATGATCAGCCATGATTTGCGCTCGCCGCTTACTTCCGTAGGGCTGTCTATATCCTACGTGGAAGAGACCGGTAAGGACGTCTTACCGGAAAAAGCGTTGAACAAATTGCACAAGGTCAATTCCGAGATAGACCGTTTAATGAGGCTTGCATCGTCCTTCCTCGATCTCGAGCAGCTAGACTCCGGTACGCTCAAACTAAATAGACAGCCCATTGAAGTCAACTCCTTGGTGCAAAAATCCGTTGATGCTGTGAGTGGACTGGCTGAGGCGAAAGGTATTCAGCTTATCGTATCGATTGCGGACGCATCAAATGTGGTGGCAGATCAAGATAGGATAACTCAAGTGTTAATCAATCTTCTGTCAAATGCCATCAAGTTCTCGCCGGAGAATTCGAAAGTTACACTGGCGGGTTGTTCTCACTCCGAACGTTACGAGCTCACAGTTACGGATGAAGCCGGTGGACTGAAGCCGGAGGATCACGAGAAGTTGTTTAAGCGTTTTTCGCAGCTAGAGAACACCGTATCCGGTGGCAGCGGGCTAGGGCTGTACATCTGCAAGTTGCTGGTCGAAGCGCACGGCGGATCGATTGGCGCCAGATCAACTATTGGCGGTACCGGGTTTTGGTTCACGCTACCTACTCGCTGACATCCCGAGACACCAGCGTAACTCGAAGCTTCTTTGCGCATAGCATCAATAACATGATGCACTCGTTAACCATCCTCGCCTTCGAAATGAACGGTGAGACACTGCCACTGCTACACGGTGCGCCGCTGCGATTACGCTGCGAGAACGAACTAGGCTTTAAGCAAGTCAAATGGATTCGCTCAATTGCATTTGTAGACGACTTCTCGAAGATCGGCAGCGGGCAAGGCGGTTACAACGAAGACCATGAATTCTATGGCTATCGGATGCCTATCTAGCTACAGCACCGCGGGAGGGGGACAAGCTCCTCCCCTCACATGCAGCACCGCGGGAGCGGACAAGCTCCTCCCCTACGCAATTTCAGCCAGCGTGGTTATAGGGCAAAACGCTGGGTACATTTATGAAATGTCTGCCTAATCATCAATACGTCCAATTTCACAATCTCTAGCAGAGTAGTTCTTGAGGTGAATTCCACGTGACTGACAACAAACCTGTAGTTGCTGCACCGTCCAGCGACGAGATGTATAACAACATGCACCAGGCAATCAAAATGCATTTCACACGCATGGATCAAGGTACGGTGCAAGACTTTGCCCTACTGGCGCAAGTGCATACCAACTCACTTAAGGCGCTGCCTGACTTACTGATGAACATGCTAGAGACTCTCAAGAGTGACGCTATTTATCCAATCAACAGGCTTGCGCACTCTCTTCAAAGTGCTACGCGCGCGCTGAAAGACAACAAAGACGAAGAGTATATCGTGTGCTGTCTCCTCCACGACTTCGGCGAAAGCCTCGGACCATTCAATCACGGCGAGATCGCGGGCGCGATTCTACATCCTTTCATCAGTGAAGGGAATTACTGGATGCTGGCCCACCACGGCATTTTTCAGACATACTACTTCGGGGATAAATTAGGCATCGATCCGAACAGAAGGGATGAATTCAAGACGAGCCCTTACTATGAGCAGACCGTCGAATTCTGCGGGAAGTATGATGAGGTTTCCTTTGATCCAGATTACAAGAATGAGCCGATGTCTACCTTCGAGCCGATGCTGCGAAAACTGCTAGGCAGCAAAACTTGGTCGGTGATGTAATTCCGGGGGTGTCGGGACGCGCCCCTACACCTCTCGGGAAGTCGCCCGAACAAAGCAGCGTTCATAGCTGCGCTAACCTGACTGCATAGCGAAGCGAACTAGTTTCAATAGCCACTGAGCGAACATCCGGCACGTTTTCAGTGGCAAGATCTGTCAGAACGCGCCCCGGATTCATTTCAAGAAAGAGAGCGCACCCAAGCTCCTTGAGGAGTACATTGCCCTGGTACCAGTGAACGCTGTTGGCAATGTTGTTAGCCAAGTCAGTTCTAATATCATCAGCATCACGCAAGGGGCGAGCCGTCACGTTGCTGATGTAGATTGCGTCGGACTGTTGCAGCGTCATACCCCGTAAACTCGATTGCAATGCAAGAGCCACAGGTTCGAGCAGTTTGCAGTGCGACGGCACCGCTACGTTCAGGCGTTCTGCTTTGCGAGCGCCGCGGGCACGCGCGACATTCAAAACCCCCTCCATGCCGGCAACCGACCCTGCGATAACGATCTGCCACGCAGTATTGATGTTCGCGACGTAGACCGGCAGTTTGTCGGAGCAGATAGTAGCTACAATTTCACTAACCTGGTACTGGCTAAGTCCGACGATGGCAGACATGCCATATCCGTCCTTGAACATTTGCTCCATTAGCTCGGACCGCTGCTTGACGAGCTTGACACCGTCAGCAATGGATAGTGCACCGCTGGCTACTGCTGCTGCATAAGCCCCAACCGAAAGTCCAGCAACGGCTTTTGGTTGGAGACCCAGCTCGCGCAGTGCTCGTGCGACGGCCACTCCTGCAGCAAAAATACTCAGCTGAACAGAAGTCGTGGATTGGAGGGCTTGCTTTGAGTCGAGCTCTTTAACATTCCGGCCCAGAGCATCACTAACCTCTGCAAGTGTGCGTCCTACGGCGGGATGATCTGGAAGAGCATGCAACATGCCCTCATGCTGCGAACCTTGTCCTGGAAATAGAAATGCTACGGTCATTCGGCGACTTAGTTCCCTTGGGACCGGCGGAGATCGTCGGCCCACGGATCGGGACTCAACACTGGTCCATAGGGCGTTTTCAGTAGAACCTCACGCGGATAGCCTCGAATGTATTCGGATAGCAGAAAGCCGCAATGAGGCGCTTCAATTTGGATGTCCAATTTGGTATCAATGGCAGGAAGATCCATGCCGAGTTTGATGAGTTCATCAATGGAAACTCGTACATCGGCATAAATTACGACGTCGAGGTCGCTACATACGCTCAGACTAGAGACGTTGGTGGCAAGTTCGAAGCCGACACTGCCGCCCGGACCCCAGAGATGCTTCGTGTCTCTCCATCTTTCTGCGAGCGACGCCAGGCTCCGGAATGCACCACTTGCGGTGCTGATCGCCGGTGGTGATTGTCGGTATTGGTCCAGCAAATCGAACGGGGTGACAACTCTGTTGATGCAATCCCCATGGACAAATGCTGCAAGACGTTGTTCTCGACTGCTTCCGCGCACGCCGACAGGAATCATCTCATTGGCAGCAATCGCCCGTCTTACGACAACGAATGGCGTTAAGTGTAAAGCGTGCTCCACCCAATCGGGTGGACATACCAATAAATCGCCGTTCTCAGACCTCAGCGAAAGGCTATTGAGTTCCAGCAGATAATGCGGTCGAAGGATGCCAACGCCTAGCTTAACTGCCACTGTCTTTCCATTTCTTGACGAACATGTATGGAAGCCTTTCGTGTATTGCGCGCACCTTCTGACTCCAAGCGATTGCTCAAATCGGATGGTCCTTGCTGTGCATCAGCAATGGCATCAAGAAGATGCTGCCGAACGTTTGCCACTGCAACATCCTGCGGATCGTCCGGCTTATCAACTTCAATTAAGCGGTACAAAAGACCAAGCTTTGCGTAATCTTTCACATCATAGGAAAGTGGAAGAATCGTTTTCCCGAGCTTTTCGAGGTCTGCAACTGATCGACGCGTGATCCGAGCTGCCGCCTCTTTATGCATGGCGTGAATCATCACTCCTGGATCGTCGAATGCCAGAATACGATTTGCTTGGTAGCCGTGAGCCAGGAACGCTCCAGAAATCGCATGCCCTACAATCAGTGCAATCACGGGATGTCCTGAAGTGCGAGCCGTTGCATACGCATCAACCGCGGCAGCGCCAGCTAGATAAATAGCAGCGATCTCTTCCAACCGTCCATAAGCCTGACTTTTAACGTCCACGACAGCAATGATGGGACGTTTGACACTGTTGCCCTTGTCGGCATCGACAACTTCATCTACACGACTAGCCAGCGCATACGCTTCTTCCAAGCCAACTTCGCCTTGCCGCGCCCGCGGAAGGAGTCCGTTCGGGTCTGGCACCACACAGAGAAAGCGCGGCGTGTGTGGTCCCAAGGCCGCATCGGCTGTCCACAGGGAGCCGGGGTCCCCAGCCATTGGCACCGATGCACCAGTCAGTGCTGCGAACCACTTTTTTCCTCTGGCGGAAACAGCGTAATTCATGGTTGCGCCTCCTTCGTCCAACTTTCACGCAGCTTGCTCGGGTTGTCCCAAACCGCCGAAGGATTTAGCGCTTCCACTCGTTTTCGGAAGAGACCAACCTTGGCACTGCGATGCTCACGAGGAACACCCATCTTGAGACAAGCGCGAGTTGCATCGACGATCTTTTCGACAGCATCTTCAACCAGAAAGTCGACAAGTCCGGTCTGATACCGCTGGTCGCCTCCATTTATCGCCCATATCAAAGCTTTGTCTTTTGAGTCAAATTCGTCGACGCCGGCTTCCTGCTCAATTACTTCCGGTCCGTTCATGCCTAATCGAGCTTCACGCGTCATGACTATGTAGCTTGCCAGCCCAACAGCCAGGGACATTCCGCCAAAGCAACCCACTGTACCTGCAATCACGCACACAACCGGAACATGCTTCCGCAGATTCATGATCGAAGCCATTACTTCGGCTGTCACCGCCAGCCCGAGATTAGCTTCTTGCAGCCGAACGCCGCCAGTCTCAAGCAATAAAATAGCGTTTGTCTTGACTCCACGTTCGTTGTCGCGCGTCGCCAGATCAAGTGCAGCAGCGCATTTCATGCCGGACACTTCACCCACGCTGCCACCCTGAAACGCGCCTTCCAGGGCAACGACCACCGCATTCTCCGCGCCTATCTTTCCCCTAATCACGACGCAGCCATCATCGGCTTGGGGTGTGACGTCCTGGAGAGGGAGCCATGGAGATTCGATACGATCGAACGAACCGAGCAATTCCCGCGCTGTTCCAGAATCAAAAAATGTCATGGCTCGCTCGCGAGCGGATAGCTCAATAAAGCTGTGGCGTCTAACAAACTCCGGTTCCGCAGCCGGCAAGACCAGTTCATTTACTTGCGAATCAGTGTTCGTCATTGCTCAACCTTCTCCACGGCCTGTTGCAATCGCAACATCACAATTCCAGGGCTGGCACCGGCATCATTTATCTCGATGTTCACAGCACCGTCAAACCTGGCAAAGAACCTGTCGAGAACTGCCTTCCAAGTATCGTGGAATCCATTGACGCTCGTCCGAACGCGAACATGTGATACAGCATCGGTCGATGATTCAAGCAGAACCTCCAGGTTACCGGAGCCAACAACACCAACATGCGCGCGGCTTTCAATTTTGCGCTTAGCGGGATAGGTAAACTCGAGCACTTCCACGGGTTACGCCTCCTTATACACCTTCGAACATTCAATATTTAGCTGACCGCTTTCAATCGCGTCCAAGAAAAGCGTTGCCGCAAGGAGATCTGCGCTGCCTCCGGGAGAGCAATTGAGCGCTAACAACTGTTGATCCAAAGCACGCAACTTACGACGACCGCTTGTCGTTGCCGCTCCCCCGGCTGCAAGCACGGCTGTTGCACCAACCTGCGCAACACTGAGGCCACGCTTCCCACCGCGATATAGTATGCAAGTATCATCGAGATCACTCATGATGCTTAACAGACAATCCAAGCGAGCAATGCTCTCATCAGCGCCTTCTGCGCGTCGACGGCATAATGTCGGCAAGCCGACACCAATCACATGGGGAAATGATTGCTGCGCTTCTCCTCGCGCACCTGGCACCGCAAATTTTTGTTGCACCATGTAGCCATGGGTCACTGGCATCGCAGCTTCATTTTGATAGAACAAAGCAATGCCACCCGCAGTAGCCGCCACAGCAAAGGCTTTTCGGTTTGCAGATCCATTCATACTACATGCGGCAATCAACAGCCCCAGGGTCCAGATTGCCCCTTTGTGAGTATTACTGCCGTTTGTGGCAAAGAGCATCTCTTGTTCTGCCAAGCGCCCAATTCGTCTGAGTTGTTCACACTTCAATTTCGACGGAACACAGTTTGCAGATGCCTGTGCCATCTTAAGGAAATATGGTTTAAGCGTGATTGCAGAGCGGCACATTATCTCAAGCGAAAGATCACTGTGCGCACCAGACCCCCGCCGATCCACCAGTCCGGGCTTTGGCGTAAGGTCGACTTCGGCGATCAGAGCTTGCGTGGCCAACTTCGCGAACAGGGCAACTGATTCCTCTGCGACAAGATCGCACGCACTCTCTTTGATGCTGGGACTGTAGCAACTGGCGGCAGTCATTACCAGCTCCTGAATTTAGAGGGTGGATTGTACAAGCCACCAGACCAGGACACCAGATCTTCAATGCTGCGGGCCGCCAATAGCTCGCGCTTGGCGTCTAATCTGCGCACTCCAATGTCTTCAGGAAGAGCAACCAGTCCGCGGGCCCGCAAATCGCTGACGTCTGCAGCATTTGAGCGCAAGCCCACCGAGCTTACTCCAGCTACAGCTGCAATGGCTTTCTGTCGTTCTTCCAAGCTGTTTGCCTTGTACAGATAGGCGACACCTTCTTCCGTGACCAGGTGGCTGACATCATCACCATAAATCATCACTGGCGCAATGGGCATGCCTCGTTGTTTGCCAACAGCAACGGCATCAAGCGTTTCGACAAAAGCAGATTCTCCGCCCTTGTGGAACGTCTCAGCCATTTGCACTACCAATTTTCGCCCGCGAACAACCGGCTTTTGCTCTGTTATCAAACTTAGCCAAGCCGCAGTGGCATGCCGACGTCCACCAGGATTATGCCCCATGTTGGGAGCACCACCGAATCCTGTTAGACGATCGAGTGTCACAGTGGAAGAGTTGCCATCTCCATCAATCTGGAGTGTCGCGCCGACAAACGCATCAACGGCATATAGCCCTGCCAACTGGCACAGCACGCGGTTGGAGCGCAAGCTTCCATCACGACCAATCGGAAAAATATCAGGACGAGCTGCGACGTAATTCTCCATGCCGACTTCGCTGCCAAAGCAATAGACGCTTTTCACCCATCCACTTTCAATTGCTGGAATGAGCGTAGGGTGTGGATTGAGCGCCCAGTGTGCGCATATGTTTCCCTTCAGACCGAGGGATTGGGCGTATGTTGGGAGAAGAAGTTCAATGGCTGCAGTAGCAAATCCAATTCCGTGGTTAAGTGCCACCACTTCATGGCGCTCATAGATGCCGCGAATTACCATCATCCCCATGAGAATCTGCAACTCGGAAATCTGGCGCGGATCGCGGGTAAATAGGGGCTCCACGGCGAATGGGCGATCAGCTTCGACTATTACATCGACCCAAGAGCCCGGAATGTCGACGCGCCGCACTTTGTCCACGACGCGATTGACTTGAGCAATGACAATGCCATCATAAAAAGCAGCAGCTTCCACGATGGTAGGAGTATCTTCTGTGTTGGGACCTGTATAAAGATTGCCGTCCGCATCACCTTCTTCCGCACAAACAAGCACGACGTTCGGAATGAGATCAACCAACAGCCGCGCATAAAGCTCGATGTAGGTGTGAATAGCACCAATCTGTAATTTGCCGTCTTCCAGTAGCTGCGCAACCCGCAAACTTTGCGGACCGGCATACGCGAAGTCAACCTTGCTGGCAATTCCGCTTTCGAACAAGTCCAAATGCTCAGGACGGCTGATGCTCGAAATGATCAAATGCAGATCATGGATTGTTTTCGAATCGACTTTTGCCAGTGAACGCGAGAGAAAGTCTGCTTGCTTCTGGTTGTCTCCCTCAACCACAATTCGATCGCGTGGTGCAATCAACGCTTCCAGAGCATCGACGATACGCTCTGTCGGCAGCACTCGATTTTTCATCCACGGGGCAACTTGATTCAACCGCCGCGTCTTCTCTTGACGGCGTGTTGCCCAATTCCGTAACCCAACGTTTTCAATGGCGCTCGGACCAATCACCGACTCTGTCATGCTCATCGAATATCCACGACGTCTACTACCGATATCTGTCGCCCGGCATTATAGCGTGTCTTCTTCGGAAAGAATGATCCCAATGACTTCTACAATCCCAGTAGTCTTGGCTCAAAATCTGCCTGCTCTTCTACCTGCGCAGCCACTACGACCTCACGGGACCCTTCGGGAGGGGGCAAGCCCCTCCCCTACGCTTCACTGCGGGAAGCGCCGCCCCTACAAATCGCGGACGGGGTCACCGTTAGGAGAACGTAAGGGTTAATGCGCCGTCTTTTTCGTCGGCAAGGACGGTGCCACCATCTTGGAGTTTTCCAAACAGAATTTCTTCCGACAGCGGCTCTCGTAGTTCTTTTTGAACCAAGCGCGCCATCGGACGAGCGCCATTCACCTTATCGAAGCCCTTGCTGGCAAACCATTCTCGAGCCTTGTCGGTAAGCTCGAGGGTAATGTGCTTTGGCTCAAGCTGCGTGCGCAGTTCATCCACGAATTTATCGACGACCTTTTTAATTTCGCTTCGACGAAGCGGATTGAACACCACCCATCCGTCAAGACGATTACGAAATTCAGGCGTAAACATTTTCTCAACAGCGCTTTTAGCCTTTCCTGCAACCGAAACGCTATCGACCGCGCCTGGCTCGAGGTCCGCTGTTTTTGCTTGAAATCCTATGTCCGCGCTGCTCATTTCGCGAGCTCCGGCGTTTGTGGTCATGATCAAAATGATGTTGCGAAAATCCGCTTTCTTTCCGTTGTTGTCCGTTAGGGTCGCATAGTCCATCACTTGCAGAAGAATACTGAAAAGGTCCGGATGAGCTTTTTCAATTTCATCAAGAACAAGGACAGCGTGCGGGGTTTTGGCGATCGCGTCGGTCAGCATTCCACCCTGATCAAAACCAACATAACCCGGTGGCGCTCCAATAAGCCGTGATACTGTGTGTTTCTCCATGTATTCGCTCATGTCAAAGCGAATGAAATTGATACCGAGCACTGCGGCAAGTTGCTTTGTCAGCTCGGTTTTCCCTACGCCAGTAGGACCGGAAAACAGAAACGAGCCGATCGGTTTTGTTGGGCTTGCAAGACCAGAGCGGGAAAGTTTTATCGCTCGGACCACTTGATCGACCGCGTGATCTTGTCCGAAAATTTGTGCCTTCAGCGCCGAGTCGAGTGTTTGCAATCGCTCTTTGTCTGACCCCGAAACGGAGCGCGGAGGAATTTTGGCTATCCCCGCAACTACGGCTTCGACATCACCGAGAGTGACTTCTCGATTTGGACGATCCTCGTGGCTTTGCAGGCGAACGGCGGCTCCAGCTTCGTCAATTACGTCGATGGCCTTATCCGGCAAGCAACGGTCATTAATATGCTTGGCCGCCAGCTCCGCTGCGGCAACTATAGCTTCTTCCGAATAAGTGACACCATGATGCTCTTCGTAGTACTGTTTCAGCCCCTCAAGGATCTTTATCGTGTCAGGGACACTTGGTTCCTTTACGTCAATCTTTTGGAATCGCCGTGCCAGCGCCTTGTCGCGCTCGAAGGAAGCTTTATAGTCTTCGTGAGTGGTCGAACCGATACAGCGCAACTCGCCGTTAGCAAGGGCAGGCTTAAGAAGATTCGACGCATCCATCGACCCGCCCTCAACGGCACCAGCCCGGACTATCATATGGATTTCGTCAATGAAAAGAATGCAACCGGGTTTCTTCTTCAGAGCCTTGAGCACCTCTTTCAACCGTTGCTCGAACTGTCCGCGATACTTCGTTCCGGCCATCAAGGCACCCAAATCCAGGGCGTATACTTCAACGCCTTTGAGGGCGTCCGGAACTTCGCCTCGATGGATCTTCAGAGCCAAACCTTCTGCCAATGCCGTTTTCCCGACTCCGGGATCACCAATGAGAATTGGATTGTTCTTACGACGACGCGCCAATACATGTATCACGCGTTTGATCTCTTCCGCGCGACCAATCAACGGATCAATCTTGCTATTTTTGGCACGTTCAATTAAGTTGTCGGTATATGCTTTGAGCGGATCTTGCTTGGACTCAGCCTGGCGTCCGCCGTCATCTCTGGTGCCAATGCCACCGCCGTCATCCTCATCCTGAATTTTCGAAATTCCATGCGAGATATAGTTCAGTACATCAAGTCTTGAGATGCCTTGCTTCTCCAACAAATAGACAGCGTGTGAATTTTTTTCCTGAAAGAGTGCAGCAATAATATTTCCCGCATCTATGGTTGATTGTTCTGCGCTCTGCGCCTGCAGCATTGCGCGGTGAAGAACCCGCTGCAGAGCAGCAGTGGGTTGCGGTGGTGAATCTTCATCACCTTTAATTTGCTCCATGCTTTCCTGCAGGAAGACTTCCAATTCGCCTTTCAGATCTTCGATGTTGCCGCCGCAGTTTTCTAGAACATCGCGACCTCTTGCGTCGTGCAACGTGGCAAACAGAAGGTGTTCCAGCGTTAGGTACTCGTGCTTCCTTGTTGCAGCATCACGAACGGCCTCGTCGATTGTTTTTTGCAATTCAATACTAAGCATAATTTGGGTCATTCACCAGGAGCGAGTTATTCTTCGATAGTGCACATGAATGGATATTCCCACTCTTTCGCAAGCTCAGCAACTCGCGCGACTTTGGACTCAGCAATTTCATAAGTGTACTCCCCTGCGATTCCAACTCCTTGCCTGTGTACAGCTAACATAATCCGTTCTGCATCGGCAGCTTGCTTGTGAAAAATAGACGATAGGACGAAAACCACAAAATCCATAGGAGTAAAGTCATCATTATGGAGCAGGACCTTGTGCAGTGGTGGTTTTTTGACCTTTTTTTGCGTCTCGATCGCCACGCCGGTAGATCCGTCGGCGCCTTCATCGTTATCGTCGTCTTCCCATTCAGGCATTCGAGCTTGTCTCTTGTTTATATTCGTAGTCTGATTGTACTAACTGTACAGCAATGCTGGAGGGCTTTTAATGACAATAAGCTCTCGGGATCTGGAAGCAGCTGACTAACAGGCATTAGTCCCGATTCTTCAGTTTTTGCAACAGAGCCGATAGTCTTGCTGCCACACAGTGTATTGAAGCTTGATGCCTGGGCTAATCTGGCTGCAGGCGCGCTGCCAAAATCCCCTTAGATCCCTTGGCATTTCGAGTGGCTATTTCTGGACTACTCCGCCGCCTTCCGACCGCGCCAGAACTTCAATCGCGGCCGTCGTTATAACGGCCGAGACAAGAAGAAGACAAGCGAAGACTATGCGGCGTTTTTTAGCAGAGGCGTCCTTGCACAAGCGATTGCAGAGTAAGTATGTGAGTGGAATGAAGACCGGCCAAATAAGTGTCGCCAGAAGTGCTGCCGGCCAGCCACGATCTCCGGTTAACACTATAAGCCCGTGCCCACCCAGCTTCATGATTGGTTCGAGAACAAGTGCGCCAAACATCAGTACGAAACCGCCAGGAATGCCCATCCCGGGAATAAAACCGAAAGTGGCTAGACATATTGCGATAACGATGGACCACTTCATACTTCGAGTGTAGCTGGTTCGAGATTTGATATTCAATTACCGTTCAAATCCCAAATTTAAGCTATGCTTTTAAAAGCAGATTATCACCCCTAAGCTGCCTTTAAAAGCACATGGTCAGAACCAATAAACTTCAACAAGCTCCGCCTTACGCCGTCGAACGGTCCTTGAAACGACTGGGCGATAATTTGCGCCGGGCACGGATCCGACGCAATCTCACAATTGCAGATGCGGCAGAAGGAATTGGTACGGGTCCGCGAGCGGTGATGGACGCGGAAAAAGGCAAGGCCTCAACCGGAATGGTGGTTTATGCTGCGCTACTTTGGCTATATGATCAATTGCATCAGCTCGAAGTACTTGCCGATCCCTTGCAGGACGAAGAAGGTCTGATATTGGAGAGGGGGAAGGAACGAATTCGCGTTCGGAAGCGGTCGATATTGCCTGTTGAATGATTGCCGCGCTAATGAACGTTCTTTCTACTGCGAAGTACACAGAAGAAAAACGCGCAGACGTTGCCGCATTGCTCAATTCCACGGCAAGCTGAGTCCCAGCCATGTTAGTATCTGGCTTCGAATTCCTCGGGCACTCAGAGAACAGGAATTTACACAATGGCAAGCACGAACAAGAAATTTGTTGGACGGAGGAATCCGGGTGCACGCTCGTGAGTACTGAGCAACTCATTGAATTTCCTGAACCGCTGGACGATGCAATGGTGGATCGAAACGTGCTTGATGTTCCAACGTGTTCAGCTACCCCCGAGCGCCGCAAGACGGCCCTGATCTTGTCCGGTGGTGGCGCACGCGGTGCTTATGAGGTGGGTGTAGTTAAGGCCCTGCTTGAACACGGCGTGACATTTGATCTTGCTATCGGAACGAGCATCGGAGCTATCAATGCAGCGTTCCTAGCGCAAGGCGATATCGAGCGATGGGAAAGAATGTGGTGCAGCTTGCGCTCGGCGGACGTCTTCCATCCCCTTTCTGTCCGCCGAATAACACAACTGCTCCGCGGCAAACACAATGGGCTGCTGGACAATTCGCCCCTGGAACAATTGTTGCGAAGAGAGTTGGACCTAGACAGGATTAAGGCCGGCAGCACCAAGGTTGGTTGGTGCATGACCGATCTTTGTACACAGGAAACAATGTTCGTAACGGCGGATACCATGGGCAGCACAGACGAGCTAATCGACACGCTTATGGCTACTTCAGCAGTCCCACTGGCATTCCCTCCCCGGGCGGTAGGAGGGGCCGGACTGTACATCGATGGAGGGTTGGTCAGGAATACGCCGATGAAGTTTGCGCTGGAAATGGGCGTCAAAGAAATTTATGCGGTGCTGCTGAACGGCAATGTGCCTTCGACTCCCCCCTTGCATTTGATGGACTGTTTTGATCGGATTATGGACGTCATATTGGACAGCTCCGCGAGAAACGCGATTGGCTTTGCGCATTTCTACAATGGCATCTTGTCTAAAAATGCAGAAACTAGCAGCGCAGAAACGATGCTGAGACTCCACGTACTAAAACCACGTAAACCAATGCGCATCAACCTCCTAGCATTTGAACCCGATAAGACCATGGACATTATTGCCCAGGGCTACGAGGACACTCAGGATCATCTCGAAAACATCGACTGCGGTCAGTGCGAAAACCCTTCGGGGGAAAACTTGAGCCAGCATTGGTACTAGGATGGACACGCTTCGCAGGCATAGCCTCTGAACGGGCGGCTCACGAGCCGCCCACACAAGACTCAAACGAGAACGAGGGTCATTCTTTATGGGTTATGTTGCCTTTTGGGTATCCTTCTGCCTTCTCGCAGTTGGCATCTTGCTGAAAGATTGGAAGCACTTACGTCCTGAATGGCGGAACTATCTTCGATTTCTTTGCGTGCCCTGGAAACTGTCCATTTTCGTGCCGGCATTGCTCTTCGTCACCTTCGCTGGCCAATTTACCGATGATGAAACATGGGACATCGTAACGGGATCGGGAATGTCCATTCTAACCTTCCTCACCGCGCCGTGGGCTTTGGGACTGTTTTATCAAGTTCTGAAAGGCAAAAAGGCACCACAATACATGATTGTGTCTATTGCCCTGTGTCTCTTTTCGAGCAGTTGGTTTTACGATGGTTATTTGTATTTGCGCGACGGCGAGTTCTCATCGCGATGGCTTGGCAATCTGATGCTATCACCGATTATTTATGTGGCGGCAGGTCTGTTTTGGAACCTTGAGGCTAAGGACAGTGGCGGGTTTCGCCTGTCATTTTCGAGAACAGATTGGCCCAAACCACCTTCCGATAGGAGCTTTCGCCCTCTCATTCTCATATCAATTCCGTTAATTGCGATCGCTGCGTTTGTGCTTGTAGCCTTCGTTGGATGGCATTTTTGAACATGATGGCAGCATGAAATGCTGCCACCTATTAAGAACGAGAGGGGACACCACGAGGGGACCGTCCTCGGCACAGCAAGCTGTGCACGCGCTACGGTCCGCCCCTCCCTTACCAGGTGGGACAGCAGCAAGTACCACTATGCCATCACGGTTTGGTGCGAATTTTCAGTGACTGAAGAACTTCTTTGGTCTGCGGCGATTCAAGAAACTCCTTTGATCCAAGAGCTTCAACACCATACAATCTAGGTCTCGGCCGCCCTGATCTGGACCCCGAGTTTTGCACGAAGAAGATGCGCACCTTGCCGTATGTATTCGCGTTGTCGCGTCCTTGAAAGTCAATTTCTAATCCCAGGAATAGTCCATCCATCATTATCGCAAGCTCAGAGAGTTCCTTTGCATTATGGTATTTCAGAATCTCCTTTCGAGCTTGAGTCAACGCCACATTCCAGTTCGACTCGTCCGTGGCTCGCTCATACGCGGCATACCTTTCTGATGATTGAAAGACTCCACCCGAGAACATGGCCGTTATAACCGCTCATATCAAAGTTCTTACCGCTGCGTTTGGCGACCACCCTGACCTCTCCCGGCTTTAGATCTGCCTCGGTAATCGGTCTGTCGTGCACGACATTCATCGTTCCGTGACTGGACTTCTTGGGAAGTCTGACCTGCACGGTATTACAAATTTCTTGCGAAACGTCGTAGCCGCCAAACGTCTTCAGCTCTTCCGGCTGGTGCGTACATGCTGTGCAAAGAGCAGCCACGCTCATGGCTCCAAGAGTCAACCGAACAAAAACATCTGTATTGTACTTTGTTTGCATTCTCGGCCCACCTGATCTATGAGTATACACACAGAAGCGCTGTGCATAAGTCTTTGGAACTCGCTATAAGAGCAGCATGCGTCCGGCCAGCTGGATTCATTGAAGCAAGGTAATGCGCAGTGGAGGGCTGCTTCTCGGAAATCAAATCACCGTTTGATTCGCTGATCTTTCACGCCGATGAACAGTTGGCTCTTCTGATTCTTCATCATGTTGGGGAGATTCCATGTTCTTGTAATTCGCTTAACAGCTCTTCTTGTCGGAGTGTCGGCACCAAGAGAACAACGGGTTTGCGTGCTTGACCCCAGTTCAGATGATTCATGGACGCTCATCTCCTAAATCGCCTACAACGATGGGACTGCGAAAACGCCGAAGCTGTTTCACAGAAACCTCTACCGACTTGTTTGGTGGGCGAAGCTTCTCACTGCAGACACAAGCGACTGGGTCAGTCCCTGCTCCTGCAATTGTTCGAATGAGACCGTTTGTACTATGTCGTACCGCGCACCATGTGCCACCAGTGAGTTGTCCATTCGATTTAGAAAAAAGCGTCCAAAGCGATCAGCACTGCCAATTTGAAAGAACACTATTGTCAGTTCGCCGGGCTTTACGATCCGTTTACTGGCAGCAATCAACGACTGCGCGACAAGTCGCGGTTCGGCAGCTGGAGCAGGAGCTCCATCTGTGATCACTACGATAAGGAGCGGCTTGGAGCGCGCCGTCCGTTTTGCGAAATAACGATTCATCCTCGCGTTTAGAGGCCTTGCGAGCATTGTGCCGAACCTGAAATCCGGGTTTGCAAACAAGCGCTGCACTTCTGCGGAAGTTGCACGGTCATAGCTCTGAAACTCAGAAGCGAACGTCGTCAAAGTAAAGCCACCCGGCGTAAAGGGTGCTAATTGATCGGACAACTGACTCAGCTGTACGCCGCACCACTCCCACCTGGACGCTCGTCCGGGGCAATCGCGACGGCGCATAGACAGCGATTGATCAACTATTAGTTCTACTTCAAAGTTTGCAAGTGCCCGAGCAGACACATTCCCTGGTAGTGGCGCTGATTGGAATGCTGATCCCTGTAATTTCCCAATTTCACCACGAAGCTTAAAATCTCCCACATCGATCTGGGCTCCAGTCAGGCCACGCATAATAGGCGGTGCAAACGGAGGCTCCTTGGAGGAAGCGCCGTCTACGTGCCCGCGTTGAATTCGCAGGCCGGCTGAAGCATTGGCGTCGTCGCCCTTATGAAATTTTTGAGCGTTCAATTGGAACGGCGTCCTGTGCCTGGCATCTAGAGGCGGGGCCGTCGTGGGCTCGGGCGTTGTCGCGGACGTGGTCTCGGACGGTACCGCGAACGTGGTCTCAGACGGTACCGCGAACGTGGTCTCGGATGTGGTCCCCGATTGCGCATGCAAAGGGCAGCCCAAACCAGCCAGCGCCAAAACCAGCACCGAGCAGACTATAGGCGACAGTGGCGACAGGGTCAAATGCTTCCTTTTCTGGAGGGTTCTGGATAGACTGCCTTGCTACTCAATACGTTGACGGCGACAAAAAGTTCAATACGAAGACTCAAGTACGGACACATGGCCTCTCCGCCTGTCTATCATAATCGCTATACGTCATCATTTATTTTCTGTGGGCCGGCTCACGGATTGATGTGTTTCAGCGACGGGCCTCAACGGGTCCTTCATGGGATACTCTAGGTGATTATTGAATGTGGAGAAGAAATTGAATTCGTTTAAATCCTCAAATTCATTGCTGGCAACGTTGGTCACTTCCCTTTTATGCACAATTCCTGCGCACTCTGAGAATGTCTATCCTGCGAAGCCGGATAAGCCGCTCGCGTTTTACGAGGTTAATGAGCAGCTTCACAAGAATTATGCGATTGCCAAAGATGAAATTCGGCAAGGTCTTGGACCGATAATTATTTGTACAAATGAATCCATTTCTTTGCTCAAAGGAAAGGATAGAACCACCGTTCCATTCATAAGACCTCGTTATACCGGGCTCAAGGAAGTAGCACATATAACTCTCGGCACCTTTGTTCTACTCACAAATCACACTGATGAGAACTTGAATGCGGACATGATTGAGCGATTACAAGCGCTCAAAACCGGTATCGAAAAGGCGGCTGTGAACCTTCAGAACAATGAAGGGCTAGCGCCTGGAGAGGATGCTAGTCAGGAAGAACTGATCAAGAAAACGACTACTTTCCTAAGCAAAGTGATCACTGACAAACGAGTGTCACGCGCCGGTCTTCAAGAATATGTGAGGGCGTGTGCGGTGCCAGACCTGGAGAATGCCTATGAAGCGGCCGGTTCTCAGATAACAACAATGGATGACGCATTAGCACAGTGGCACAAAGAAATGACGCCAGAAGAGTGGAACAAACTTCACGTAATAATATTGACCACCCACATGCCGAGGCAAGGATTAGCGGCATTTCAGTACTTCTCGAAACTGTTGAACCAGGCCCAAGAAGGCGAACAAATTATTGTTTCAGAACATCCTAGTGCCGACAAGCAGGCGAATGACGAACAAGCCATTGACTTGCTTCTGACGCATATTTTAGATGGAAAAGTTGCAGTGGAATTTTTCAAAGATCCGTGGCGCATGCATCGAGATTTGCTTTCTGATGGAGCTACAAAATATCTGCAAGAACACGAGCTTCACGGGAACAAGACAAGCAAGTAACCGAAGTTTTTGATGGTCCATCGCTCTCAATATCGGTGCTGATGTAGATTTCTGCCATTACTATCCTCGAAGCATCATATGCGGTGCCAGCGGCTATCGCTGAGCTATTTTCATTTAAGTTATGGAATCGGTTTAGTATTCAAGCGATTTGGTTCTTCTTCTTTTCTTCTTCGCTGATTTTACTACCACCCAGAACGCACGATTGAAATTGCCAGGCGAAGGTTGACGTGAATCATTCGACCGATCAAGCGCCACATGAGTCGTGATGCTAAGCTAGCAAGCTATGAAATACTCATTCAACCTTCAGGTTCGTGACAACAAACGAGAGCGCACAGAGAAGCTCGTGATTTCGGCTTTCGAAGAGGAATCGAACGGGCATGTGGCGCTGAAATTGCTGGCATACATGATGTTCATCGAGCGGCAGCCGCACATCGATGAAGATGCAGGCTGGCACTTCGTGCCGGATTTGATTGCGCGAGACGATTCTGGCAACATCAAGTTATGGGTCGATTGCGGGCGCGTGTCTATGAAGAAGGTGGACACCATTGCCACCAAGGTTAGAGACAACATCGATTTCTTCGTTTTTAGGAAAACGGAAGGCGACATGGATCGGTTTTACAAGGCAATCACGGACAAGGTGAAGCACTTGCAGAACGTGAAGTGCGTAAGTTTCGATGATGGATTTATAGATGGCGTTGGTTCTGCGCTGGATAGGACGAATAACCTTGAAGGTTATATTGCAGACGATATGGTGAATTTGACCATCAATAATTCGTTTGGGAAGCACGAAGCATATTCGGCGATTCATCGGATAACGCCGGGTGGCGGAGAACAGAAGTATTAGTTGGACGTCGATGGCGCGGGGGGGAACAGCCCGCGCCGCCGGGACGGCGGTGCTCCCAGGCAGCAGGATACCAGCGCTTCCAGGCGGCAGCCGGCCACGAGAACGGGCGGCGAATGGCGCCGCCCCTACAACCGTTGCGAATGGCATTCGGTTGGGCAGAATGAAAGGATGAAGTATTCCTGTGCGATCGCTATTCTTCTTAGCTTAACGGGGCTCCTGTGGGGTTCTGGCGCCATTGCAGCGGAGCCGTTGAAAGGTGGCGTCGAGAAGGTGGACAGCGCACCGATGTACGGTGGGCTGGGCGGCGGCGGCAAGATGGCACCTATGTTGCAGTCAGGAGCTGAGGCGGAGTTTTCCAGACCGCTGACCGGGCAGATGGGGTTTTCGGAGCAGGTAGCACCGGTCGATCCGGCGTTTAAGCCGCACAAGTTGTTTGCCCTGGATAATCTACCGCCAGAAGGGACTGAAGACGGGTGGTATCAAATACCGGCGTGGAGAGCGGGAAAGTTTCACAGAGAAAGTCAGACGAATCACACCATATTTGGTGACGTGACCATCCAGAGCAAGGTCGACCACGTGTACGGAATGCAGCTCGATAAGCGTGGTGGCATTTGGCACCACGAGAGTTGGCCGAAGGTTACGAAGGTCGATATGGATGGATATGCTGAGTACAAGATCATTCATACCTACACGCCAGTTTCGATCACAGCCGAGGAGTTCGTAATTAAAGCGTTTTCGACTGACATCGACGTCGACCCAGCGACGGGAAAGATAAAGCGAGTCACCAAGCAGGAAGATTTCAACAAGTACTATCCATGCCGCAAGGGCATCGCTTGTGCAGACTGCACCACGTTAGGTTTTAGTCAGTACGGAAGAATTAATACGACGAAAGAACAGAGCACGTTGGAAGAGGTTTTAGTGGAACCATTCCAAGTGATCAACAAATTTCGAGGGAAGGATTTGAGGGCCAGTTTTATTCGCTATTTGAATTCGCATGACATGGCGGAGTTAGTGCCGGATTAGGGCGAAGGAGCGGGTGGGACGCCCGTGCGCCCCGGGAGAATCAAAGTGGGTAAAATATGTGAGCAGACGGGGGATGTTCCATGAAATTGGCCACGGTACTGGCGTTGTTAGCGGTTGTCATAGTTTTTTGTGCCAGTGAAGTGCTGGCGCAAAGTGATCACGAGCAGCGTGCGCAAGAGCATCGTCAGGAATTTGACCAGCGAATGCGGGAGCACCGCCAGCGGGTGCAGTCGATGCAGTCCCGGTCTCGCCCGTCGAGTCGAGCAAGCCAGTGGAATCAAGGAAGCTTTCAGCCGGCGAAAAACACGGTTCAATATTATGGCGCACAGCCGCAGGCGGCAGTAACCAGTTCGAATAATGGAACCAATAGAGGGCAGGCGGCAGGCGGCCGGCTCACGAGCCGCCCCTTTGTTGCGAATCCAGTCACGCCAGCGGCGCGATCCACAGCGACCACGCGACCCACCGCAGCAACGGTGGCAAAACCGGCCGTAGCCACGAAGCCAGCCACCGTTCCGAAGAAAACAGGTTTCTCCACAAAATACAGGGGTACGAAATCAGCAGTGGTGGCTGGTACTGTAGGTGCGGCAAGTTCATATGCGGCTAACTTCACGCAGAAGACAAATTTGGACGCTATGCCATATTCCCCGCCGAAGAACAAAGATTGGTTTGACTGGAATCAGTTCTATCGAGCCACAATTAATGGTGGCATCATTGGTGGTTTAGCGGGCGCACTCGTGTATGGCTTGTTTTTTCTGAGCAAGTCGTTCGGTGTCACACCTTCCCCCGCGATGTACAAAGGCGGGACATTCATGGCACTGGCAATAACCATACCGCTAGCTAGCAGTTCAATAAAATTGCCGTTCATTAACGATATGCTCAATCAGATGCTGCCATCGACCAAGGTGGAAACGAAGCCGGAAGCCGCGGCGACCAAGCCAGGCGAATACTGGGCACCGATCGAGAAGTGCGAAATCAACTTTCCCAGCACGATTCGCAAAGACAAGATGGGCGCGTTCGGCGTGAATCTCGATACGTTCACGCACGAGACGCCTGACGGAGCCTTAATACTTTCGTATGGCATCATGCCCAAAATTCCAGCGCCGGTCTATAGTCTTGCCGGGGCGCGTCAATCAGATGTTCAACAGCAACTCGATGGCGCCGCGAAGGGGGCAATGCAAGGCATGCACGCAGTCTCGAGCAACATACGACCTTATGAATCCAATGGTTATGCCGGGCGGGATGTGGACGGCACGCTGCCCGATAAAAAGGGCCTAGCGCGCATGCGCATATTCATGGCACATGATCGCATTTATCAAATTTTGGTTATTGGTCGTCCTGATTTTACGAGATCGGAGCGGTCGACCAAGTTTTTGAATTCATTCAAGTTGTTGGATTGAGCGGCGCTCTCCAATGGAGAGGTTGAAATCACCTCCTTTCCATTTTGCCGACATGCACTACTTGTCTTTGGGCGCCGGAACGCTGTCGCTGTCAGCCGCGCGCTCAATGCCCAAGAAAAATCCATCTCGTATAACACTAAAAATGCGTCCATTTTTAGTGGTTGGATCGTTGCCGAAGTTAATCGTATCGCCGTTCGGATATGTGAGCTGGTGTGCTTTTGAGCCACCAGAATACTCGTCGGTTTTCACTTTGCCATCTTTAGTTTTCAGTTCGTAAGTTCCGTCGGGATGGACTTTGAGTGTATCCCCATTGGGCATAGCCAAAGTCTGAACGCCATCTTTCGCGGTGGTGATCACATCGCCGGTCTTGAGGATATTGCTCGCATCCGGCTTGAGAGTGACTACGTGCTCCTTGCCCCAGTCTTCGATGCTCTCTATTCGGTCCGAGGCAAGTCCCAGAAGTTTGAGTACGTTCCTTTCAGATGTTTCTTCCTTTGCTCTACGAAGGACTATCTCTATGTCCCTTTTAATATCTGCTTTGGAAATACCTCCTTCGCGAGGCCTTCCGTCGTCAACGTGATCGCTCACCAAGCCCATGTTGCTAAACAGGATCTTGGCCGCATCCTCTGCAGCCTTGCCGTTTTTATCGCTTTTCAAGATTGCCCGTAGTTCGTTATCGTCAAGGAAGCCGTCTTTATTAGAGTCGACCAGATTGAACTGCTGCAAAATTTCTTCACTGCCTTTCTTGAACCATTCGGCTGACGATATAGGCATTTCGTCACCCGGCTTGAAGACGCGAACGCGGAAGCCGACCGTGTCTAAGAACAATTTCTCGTCTGCCGCTAGAGCCGATGCTCGAGCCGCCGCTGCACTATCTTCTCTGTTGCCAGTCTCAATTTCCTGAGTCATTACAAATGCCCCGCCACAATAGAATCTGAAATCCACTGAGCCAATCAGTGGATTTCAAGGCTCACTATATTTGCCATTTGTAAGAAATTCATAAGAACGGACCATTATTTTCAGACGCGAGGCGCATAGCCCGATTCAGGTCATGTTCAACAGATACAAGTTTTGGTGGCAGATTGAATTACGAGCATTGCAAGGAAGGTCATTTCATTTTGACCGTGAAGAAGTTCGGAAGGACATACATAATGAATGACCCAGAAAGTCCTGATGGAGCGCATGTTGTAGACAGTAGCGAGGTGATTGGATACAAGTATTTCCATCCACGGGACAAGCCCCTCCCCTCTTACAATCGCAGCAAAGCTATTCGTGAAAAGCGGGCTGCGACGAGAAGCTCGGAATTGCGTCGTCTAGCAGCATCAATTCGAGTTGCGTTTTTAGCGCTTCTTGAAATTCGATATAGTGCTGGCTATCGCCCTCGGCTTTAATCGGAGTTATTTGAAAATAAATGAATTGCGCCTGAGCATGATTGTCTGGAGGCTCGATGTTGCGCCCAGTGTCGTCCGCCGCATAAGCGACTTCGACTGCATAGTCGATGTCACCAATATGCTTCGAATAGAATGTGCCTTGAGGCATTGCTTGACCGAAGCACACATACCCAGCTGCACCGCGAGCGCGGAATGTCATCACGTACACGTCTAGCCCTGCAAGCGGAATCAAGTCCGGGGTAAATTGCGTTGTCATTTCTGGGGCCTCAGTGTGCGAACTATACATTCTTCCATCTCTCCCATGGTTTTGTACATGCGCGGGAAGTTTCCGAAAACAAAATTGCGGATCAAAGGGTCAGCAGTGGGCACGGCCGAGTGTGAAAATAGTTCTGCGAACATTTCTTTGCGCAGCCGATCCATGCTGCCTTGACCGAAATCTCTCAGCGAAGCTTCTTGGTATTCCTTGGACATAACAGCGAAGTCCGCGTCGAATGACCTCTGCAACTCGCGGCTCGACGAGAGCCAATGGTTAGGTTTGGCACAATGGTCCACAGCATGTCCAACTTCATGACTAACGGTCAGCTTGGTTCTCTCAGCGCTCCCGAAGCCGGCTTCAACCCACGTCACATGAGGTTCCTCTGCGATAAAAATCACGCGTCTATCTGGTGCGTACAGCCCAAGTGCATTTCTAAAATCCGCACCGAGTGCATCCAGGTTACTGACTGGAATAACTTCAATGCCATTGCGCTTAAGAAACTCCCGCACGCGCTCCGGTGCCTTCTCCAAGATTTGATCTACATGTTCGGCGAACGGTCGCGAAGCATCGAAGCGTCTAATTTGTTTAAAACCAACGCCTTCAGTCGTTTCCAGATTGCCGACAAATTGGTCGAAGGTAGCTGAGCGGCTCTCGAGAATCGGCGTCCCGAATGCTGGCTCAGTAGCAGCTAATGCCCCTCTCGCGATCGACGTTCCCGCCTCAATCAGCAAAACATCTGCAGCAAATCTGCCGCAAATTTTTCCCCGCACCTCCGGCGGTTTCTTGCTGTACTGCGCAAGCCACTCGCCCGTGTAATTAGCGACCGCGCTGACATCTCGCGCAATTTCTCGCGTTTTCCGATGACTCAGCTTGTCGCCGTAATAGTCGACCGCGTTATCCAACATCGGACCGATGCCAATCAGCGCCTCGTTAACGGCGTAAGGTTTTGCCATAAATTCGATGAAGCTGTCCGCCCCCTCAATCGCGCCAACCACAGTTCCTCGCCCAAATCCAAGCAAGTCATGACCGCTGTTAATTGCATTGGCGCAAGGCTGATGTATGCGTGATTGATTGATTTCGTCCACAATTCTCGTCGGCACCGGCGCTGACGAATTGATGTCGTCTGTTCGTTCAATGTTTGTCATAAGGTTTACGCTCGCGGGTTAACGCAATGAACTTACAGTCCAATTCCGGCAACTAGCTGGCATATGCAAATCAATCGCGTTGCAGCACGAACGGCTCACGGTCCGCCGTTACAGAGCCCCTCCCGTCCAGCAGGGGGCAGCGCTGGAGAGGTCTTCGTCGATTTCCTATCCATCCCCACCCAAGTACAATAGACTCATGATGAAGTTTGAGGCTTTGCGAATTTGCGGCTACCAAGTCCTATGTCAATTGAAGACCTCGAGCGGAAGAACGGATTCCGCAGATATCCTAGTTCGCGGGAAATACGACCATTAGGGCTGCTCGCTTTCCTCGTGTTTACGGTGTGGGGGCTGCTTTTCCTAGGCCTGTTTTTCTTGATTCCGGTCGCCTTGTTTCTCGCCGGATGCCGGTACAACACGCAAATAGGCAGACAAATCGAACAATTACAGAAGCTGCGATTAGCAGCGTCTCCACCAGTAATCGCATCACCACTGCTCGCTGGCGCACAGCGTGTTACCTTCTTTGGCAAGAACAAGATAGCCGTTGCGGTAGATTCCTTCATGGTGCCAAACTCTCCAGCCACGGATTGGTTTAGCTCAATGGCACTCTCGCTAGATAGAGAAATTCAGGCAGTGCTAACAACCGGTGGACCTCCAGCGCACGATAGACGCCGACCCCAGCTGTACAGAATCATCATGGCAGAACTGAAGGAACGGGAAAGCGCACAGGAAGTCGCTGATGCAATGAAGCGAAGTATAGAAGATTTCGGCATCACAGCATTACCGGTAGACGCAGCATTGTTTGCCGCGACAGCGGGGCATAATTGCTGGTACGCCCACGGCTATGCGTCATATTTGAGAATGGATATGCCACTTCCTGCATTGCTAAAGCCTGTAAGAGACTCTCTGGACTTCGAAAGACACGAGGATTTGGCAAACTACGATTGCACGGCCATTGTTTCGGTGCGCCCAGGCCCCCTCCACGAGTCAGGCAAAACGATTGAAGTGGGACTCGATTTGGTAATGTTTGCTCCTGGCAGAGCATGGTTGTCCTTGTGTGAAAAGCATTTCCTGAAACGTCCGCGACTGAAGATGAATCCATCCAAGATGCTCTATTCGAATGCCAACATCAAAGTGATTCGTCGTGGCAAACTCAAAATTGGGGCAGCTTTTGTAGTACCGCCCCTGAATCCGATGCACATGTTCTTGTGCATTCCACCGGCTCCCAGGTTGTCTTCTGAGGACCCCGATGAGCTTTCCATGCTGAAAAACGAACCGAATTGATGAACCCTGGAGAGCGCCGCAGTCCCGACGGCTTTGGATTGTAGACGGTGGCGCCAGGCCACCCGGGCAGCGCATGGTGTTGCCCCGACAGCTGCCGTCGCACAGTTAGTAACGACCACTAAGAGAAATTCAGATTAACAATAGCCCGGGTTGCCGGATTCGGGCGACGAGGTGACCGAGTAATCGTGGCTCATCCGCTATGATGAGCTCACTGCCTTACGGAATCCTTGTCATGAATACAAGACGCAAGCTCGCCCTGGCGCTAACCCTCGGTACGCTGCTTTTACAGTGCATGTTCATTCCCGAAATCGCGCTGGGTCAAGAGGCCGCGGTGGCGCCGGCCGTGACACCGGTGACAACCACTCAGCCACAAGATCACGTTGTCACAGGTACCCAGGTCTTGAATGCCAGCGACCTGGCAGCGATCTCCAACTTGACTGTGCAAAATGGGTCGACTTTAATCCTCGACTTCGGTTCAGGCGGGGGCAACGGAACCGTGCCCGGGACCATCAGTAACGGCGGCACCATCTACGCAGTTTCGTCCGTCGCGAACGTCACTGCCGCCACCATCAACGCTAACCAGTTCAATAACCAGACAAGCGCAATCTTCACCTCCGTATTGCCGCAAGGCGGTCTCAGCGGATTCGCAAATCTGGTGACAAACTTTGGCTTGAACTTTAACGTCAACAGCTTTGTGAACAGTGGCTTGATTGAAAGTGCCGGCAATTTGAATGTCACTGCCGTAAACAACTTCGTCAACGCCGGCACGATGACAAGCGCGGGCAACATTACCGCGCTAGCTTCTTCTGCCGCGATCGTCAACTCCGGCGTTATGCAAGCGGTTCAAAACATCAACCTAACTTCCGGTATCGGCTCAATAATCAATAGTGGCACCATCACCGCCGCCATGGGCAATATCAATATCAACTCATTGATTCAGAACAATATTCTGAACAATGTGTCAGGGCTCCTTCAAGCAAGTAATGGCAGCATCAACATAGGCTCCGCTCAATCAGCATTGCAAAACATTTCCATCAATGATGGCGACTTCATTGCAAAAGAAATCAACCTAATCGCGCCGGGTGGTGAAATCAACGCCATGCTCGGCACGGTGAACGGCACGTTGAGTACAATAGCCGATATGGTGCACTTAGGTTCATCAACAGGTAATTTGACTCTTGGTGAAATTACTTGCACTGGCGATCCAACCTACTTCAATGATGCAGGTGATATCACAATTACTGGCAACATCTCGGTTGGTGAAGCCCTAGCGATCATTGCGAGCAACAACATTATCATTGATCCGAATGTTTCCATTACCGCGCAAGACATCAATGGTCAAGGTTTCCCTATCTACTTAGTGGCCGGGGCGCTTGTTACATCAGCATCGGTCCCGATATTAACTATCCCTGGCGCACCGCCTGTGCTTGGGAACGCGGTGTCCGACGTGACGATAAATGGCAACTCAACCGCTGGCGGAAACATTATCTTTTCTGGCAACAACACCATTTCCAGCAATTCCATTGGACCTTGCATAGGTTGCGCTGGCGCCGACACAACACTGGTTGCGTATACCGGTACAGTAGGTTTGGGCAATGGGCGTATTGATATGGTCGATGCCTCAAATTCTATTGACGCGAGCGGAGTTAGTGGTGGCGACAACGGCAATATCAACCTGATCGCAGGCGGAGCACAGGGTGGCGGTTCACTCGCGTCCATCACAGCAGGCACGCTGACGTCTAACGGCGGCAACGCAAGCACCGGCACCATCAATCTCTACGCGCTACCGCCGACCTCTACAGACCCCAACCCGATCGTATTTGGAACCGACGGCAGCATAAACAGCGCAAATGCATTCAGTTTTTTCCTTACCCTTGCGACCGACAGCAACATCATCACTACTGGCGCCATAACAGCGCCCAACGTGAATGCATTAGCGGTTGCCAGCTTCGTAGCGAACGCCAACATCAGTGGCGAAACCATTGCTTTGACAGTTTTTAGCCCAACACCCTCGACTTTCACGAACAACGCGTCGATCATCGCTACCGACGGAACGTTGTACATCTCATCTGCAAACATAGAGAACAACGGACTGCTGGCCTCAACATCACTCTTGAATGCAGCGTCGGTGCAGTTCCAAACGGACGGTGACCTGACAATCACTCAGGGCCTGGGAGCAAGTATTCAGGCCAACGGCCCCCCCTTAGCCGGCGACATAGCTTTCAGTACCGCCGGGGCAAATGCAATTAGCGTCAATGGTGGCAGCATCATCAGCGACTTCCTGGACATCACAGGAGCCCCTGGCTACGGCGTTAACCTCACCGCCAACGCAATTTCATCCGACATCAATATCAACGGAAATCCTTACGCCGGAGTTCAGATTAGTGCAGCCACAGGCAATCTATCGATCTGCGGCTCATGCTTGGATACCAGCAACAGTGGTGGCGGTAACGGCGGAAACGTAACCATCTCCGCGCCGACCGGCGGCATTACAATGCAAGGAGACATAATTACTGACGGATTCGGAGCCGGAAACCGCGCTGGAAACGTTTTCATCCAAGCAGGGCAGGGCTATCAACAATTCGGCGGGATTTCCGCCCAAGGTGTGGATGATGCAAGCGGCGGCAACGTCACAATCCTGACTCCGCAAGGAACAGCTGAAATAGAGAACTTCAGCGGTCCTGCCGTAAGAACCAGTGCAGACGGCCTTGCTGGGAATGGTGGCAATGTCACCGTTGTGGCGAATACACTGGCTCTCGCTGGTGACTTTACTTCAATCGATACGACCTCCTTTTCAGGACTCGCCGGAAACGTCACGTTGACACAGCTCAGCTCGGCCCCATTTGTCATCGGAGCCTGCGGCTGCACCAATATCGGAGGCGACATTGTGGCCATCGGCTTACTGTCCGGCGGCAAAGTAGCACTACAATCTGGTGGGAGCTTCGAAATCCAGCCACCAATAACGATCGCTGCATTCGGATTGTTTCAGGCCGGCTCGATCGCCTTCAGCAGTACCGCCCCAACCCTAAATGTCCACAACGACGGTTTCCTCGTTGCCGCAACCCCCTCACCGGACTCTAATTCTGGCGTGGTTGGATTTCAATCCTTCGGCAATCCAATAAATCTCACAGGGAGCGGTTTCATTGCGGCAGGGCAGTTCGTGGCATTCGGCAATCTTGATCCTGTGACACTTACACCATTCAACGCAACCATTCTGGATCCAACGACGGCATTCACTTACGGAAACATCTCTGCAATGCAGGGAGTTCCAATGCTGTTGAGAATCGCAGTCAGCAATCCACCAACTCCAATTCCGGTTCCCGTTCCAGCGCCAGTGATACCAGTTACGCCCACGCTTTCAGCATCCATTCCAACATTGGGCATCCAGCCTGGTCTCTACAATCCAATTATCCTGCAGACCGACCAACAGTCTCAACTTATCGGGCTCGCCGGTAAAGATGAGTTGCTAGCACTTCAAGGCTTCATTCGCCAATCAGCCGATTCGCCGGTATCGAACGGACGATTGATTATTGCCACCGAAGATGGTGTGGTCAATACCCAGTTCGGCGATCTTTTTATAAAAAATGGCGCAGTTGTTTACTTGATGGAAACGGCTGATGGTGCGACGATTTACAACCTCCACGACGATCACGAGGGCTCCGTGAACTTCGTTGCAGCAGGCAAGAGCATGAACATTCCAATCGGCGCATTTGTGATGTCCACGAATTCCGATGCCGGCTTCGACAATTTGAATCCCGCGAAATCATTAGCGATCCGTGGATTGACCCAATCACCACTGGGCGATGGAAAGATTATGCACGCCGGTGAATTCTCCCTGGCATCTGCCCTTACCAACATCGAACCACTCGCGGAACTACGCCATTCTGATGCCCCGAACGAGCGCAAAATCATCGCGCATATCATGCAAGACGCAGCGATCCTTATGACAATAACGGCCAAAAACGGCGTATACACCGCATCGAGCGAGTAATAGGGACGCGGATCGGCAGAAGGCGGTCTATAATCGGCATAGGGGCAGTCCTCACGGACTCCTCCCTGCCACACCACCGTGCATACGGGTCCGTACACGGCGATTCAGTGCAACTGAGGATGCCGGGCAAGTGAAGGTAATCCAAGAGCAGCAAAGTAGCGATTCGGAAGGGCAAGGCTCAAGGCAGGGTATCCAGGAAGATCATCGACGGTCATCCCGTCTATCCCTGGTGCGCCTTTGTTCTTTAGAACTGCTCTCAATGCTGTCTTCAGGTTTTCCCTGTCGAGTATTTCCTCCATCAGCCGTTCTGTCCCTTGGTCGCCGGTTTCGTTTTCCACCGTGAACGGTTCAGACCCTCGTGATAGCTCTTGCAGAGCTTCACTCTGCGCCTTTCTATCTGAGGACGGATTTTCCCGATTATTCTGCTGCTTTCCGTCCATGAGTACCTCGTCCGACTTCCTTGCACTGTTTGGACCTTCGGCATACAACTTCCACTGCTCACGTTACTCCGCGCTTGTCCGATGGTGTCGCTTAATATGTCCTCTGCTGACTTCTGCGATGCGATCAGTTACCTCTCGGCTTCTCAGTCGTTTACACGACACATCGCAGATCTCCCACGGTAAGTTTGATCACTTTCATCGCACACTTGCTGGATCTACGCCTATGAACCTTGATAGCTATGGACTTCGCCATCATTGGCTGGCTCGTCCGGCTCATACTCGCCTCATATCCAATTTCTGTTCGTCAAGTCGCGACTTTGCTCGGCGCTTCCTTCAGACCTGCCTCGCGGCTTTAGCCCTTGCGCTCCGCTACAGTTCACCGCTATCAGGTTCTGCGGGGACTTTCACCTCCAGTTATCAAACATGCATGGCACACCAAATCGGGAGGGGACAAGCCCCTCCCCTCTTACACGCACTTTCGAAGTGTCCACACGTTACCGGATCCGACGTCTTTTCGAAATCAAATGAAGATGGCTAAAAATCAATACGCGATACTCGACCATCTTTGCCTCGTGAATATCGATCTTCATGCCACCGTCACGGTCGGCGTTGAATGACCCTCTTTCGAGAGTTGGTTACTTGGGATTCTCACGTTCTGCATATTCGAGGAATCCCATTCGTTGATAGTACAACGATGTCACACTAAGGACAAGTGTGTTTTTGCACACAAAACTGACGCCGAGATTGGCGCCTATTGATGATTTTGGCAGTTTCGTGACACGGACATTTACAACTTGCGGTGAACACATCAGCATCTGGGACTGCTCGCACCACTAGTTCAAATGAGTAGCCTTATCAAGATAGCAGTGCGCCTTTTCTTGCATACCATGCACCACCAGGGCAACGCGGGCTACACGCCGAACATTACTCCCACTGAATAGTAGATAGTATCGATCGGAACTTCACAGAGTTGCTCTTCAGCAACGCTTCATGGTTTTCCGATTGAGAACCTGGTATCAAAGTACGTATCAAATATATGTGAACCAACTTGCCACCACTCACGGCGAAGGCGTGCGCCTCATGCTTGAAGAACGTCATGCACATTGAGCCTCCTTGAGCCGCCACACGCACATGTGCTTCCTGCTCAAACTCGCTCATGAGAAACTCTTTGTTGGCTAAGTGAGTCAGGTATGGCTTCCCTCGCTCAGCGCAATATCGCACGATCCACGGATTTTCAGATTTGCCGAGTTCAACAATCTGAGAAGCCGACAAAACACGGTCGCTTGTAGAGGCAAGCCCCCGCCCTACAAGCTGGGGAGCTGCGAAGATTTCCTTGATTGCCTTGGACACCGCGGCATCAAGAACGACCACGCCTAGCTCGTCACTTGCGTCTGAATATTTCACCGCTTTTCCAGGATCGACGCCGGCAGCCGAATTCACGTTCGCCTCCAAGTTACCTCCAGCCACAGTCACTTGCTTGACCGGAGTTCCTGGGAATTTGAGTAACTGGGCTTCGGCTTTCTCTGGCATTGCAAGAAATATCAGGACTAACAACAAGACAATGATTCTATGGGTTTTCAATCTATCAGGTTTCTTCAAGCGGGGTGATATTTTCGGAATTTTCGGACAGGATACAGGTGGCTTAAATTACATCATATCAATAGTGGTCCATTTAGGTTCTACAAATCACTCACAATTGGCTCACCAACCCAACACGCTTCTCCAATTAAACTGCAAGACACGCTAGAGCAGTTACTTGTCGGAGGAATGTAATCCATGATTGAACAGGCCGCGAGGGAAGCCACCGAGCTGTTATCTTTACCGGACTACAAACTAGACGACGAAAGATTCTTCACCAAACTGCAAGAATCGATTCCAATCTTGGGTAGAGACTGGAATTTTTATTTCTCCAACGTGATGATGTGCTCGAAAAAAGGACTGAAATACACTTTCGTCATTTGCACTCCCGCTGACGCCGATTACAAGCAAAAGGTATTTCAAGAGTGGCAAAAGCAACGGAACAACGAGCCATGCAACGCGAGCCTGGTGAATGCTCACATGACCAGCTTACTACCGGCTGAGCGGCACACTACTGTGCTCTGCAACTTCCTTCAGGATGCTATTTCTGACTTACTCTGGCAAGGAGATTACCAGTTCAGGTTAATGGGTCCGATAGTCGTTACGAAGAAACTGGATTTCGGTATTCCCTTTTACGAGGAGAATTCGCGGCATGGCACGAAACCGACGCCGGAAGAATGGCTGAGCCAAGTTCTCGGCGCACGCTACAATAACTGGGTTTTCTCCAGAAATTGACTAAAGAAGGTCTATCGAGGCGATCTTTGCAATTGCCAATTAGATCCAGGCATCCGAATCACTCGTCGACCACATTGCATTTCGGATCAAGTCCCCATGAGCTGAGAATCTCACGTTCGTCTTGTTGCGATTTCGCTTTCTTAAATTTGGCGTTCGATTGACCTTTCACTCGGCTTTCGCATTGGGCCCAAGTCTTGTGGCGCCGCACAACACCGCCGTGGTAGCTGAGATAAGAGGCCGGTCCACCGCTACTTTTGCTGCCACTGCTGCCACCGCTCGATGGTTTTCTTTCCGGCAAAGGCAAATTCTCTGGCAGTGCGTTCAGGTCAACATCGTAGTCGTCACTTGAGCCATTGTAGAGGGCGACAAACGTTCCCTTGGAATAACCAACGGCAATCTCATCGCATCGTTCGTTACCAGGAATTCCTTCGTGCCCACGCACGTGTCGCCAATCGACAACGTGTGGTTTCAACTGCGTGATTTGCCGCGCCAGCTCTTCCCACAAATCTCTATTCGCAACGTCTTTCCCTTCAGCGCTCTTCCAACCGCGTGACCGCCATCCCCATATCCACTGCGTAATGCCGCGTATCAGGTACGTCGAGTCCGTATGCAAAACGACGTTGGCCGGACCAACTACAAGCACTTCTCCGAGCGCTTCAATGGCAGCCATCATCTCCATGCGGTTGTTCGTGGTGGCACGTTCACCGCCACCTAGCTCACGTACCCTACCGTTCGGCATGGCGACGATGCTACCCCAGCCGCCTGGTCCCGGATTACCCGAACAAGCGCCATCGGTGAATATCACGAAGGATTGTGGATCAATTGTCATCAGAAAAATGCCAT
>JADYXS010000106.1 GCA_021772155.1 Candidatus Obscuribacter sp. | reverse complement strand
CATCTCTTTGGCTCTATATCTGCGCAATCTGGAAGTACATGGACACCCACAAGGATTGGCGAAGGAGGAAGTTGACCATTTGTCTGCTGAGGATCTATGGACGGGTTAGTGTAATCATCTACCAACTCATTCCAAAGGCTGATCCAAGAGACTTCGATTAGCTATAGATTTAAAAGAGTCGGATTTCAGGAGATTTTTTGGTGAAAACGAAACTTTTGAGAGAAACTTTTGAGCGCGCCCGCACGGAGAATGGTGGATTAACCAGCCTGGGTATGCGATTCTATGGTCGCCTATTCGAAAAATATCCGGCAGTGAGACCTCTGTTTACGACACCGCCGGAACAGCAACACAAGAAACTGATGGCATCGATCGGTTCCATTGTTGCCGCGGTCGAAAATCCCGAAGCGCTAGTGCCATTCCTGCATGCCATGGGTATCCGGCATCTTAAATATAAGACCGAGGATGCACACTATGGCGCAGTAGCTGAAAATCTCATCGCGGTTCTGTCCGAGCATCTTTCTAAGGAAGGCGAATGGACTGAGGAAATGAAGGACACCTGGCAAGAAGCATTGAAAACGGTCTCGTCCATCATGATCGAAGCTGCCACAAATCCTCAGCTCTACAAAGAAGAACTTCTGCAGACCGGATATGGCGCTGATGGTTTCCGGCAGAATGATCCTGAACCGTGGAAAATACGCGAAGCGGTAACGGGCTAGGTAAGAACAAACACGTCTCCCAGGGGCGTTTCGCACATGCATTTTATACAGAGTAATGCCCCCACTGGTAACGGTGGGGGCATCACTTGATCAACTAACAGCCGCGAGGGAAGTTGGTTTGCTGCAGAACAGCGGATTGGTTGATTCCTCCGGCCAGAAGAGCACAGCATCAAAGTCTAATCGGCGGAGCATATTGCTTGGTGATTCCCCAATCCCCGTGATTCTTTGGTCGCCGCTGTCCATAGTCGGAATCACGGCAAGCACAGTCCCATCAGTCGACTCTCCGCGAAGATGGTGTTCGCAGATCTGCGGTGCACATTCCCCCATGCGCGTGACCAGACGGATACGGATGTCCTTCGATTCAGGCAATGCTTGCTTCAGATCACGCACGAAGTTCATTGGTTCTTCCTCGTGCGCACCGCTAGCAAAGAATGTTAGCGAACAGGAAGCTCCAATGGCTTTGGCTGCGGCTAAACAATTTCGAAGCCATTGAGTGTTTATATGATCCATAGAACAAAACACAGCTAGCTCTGAGATTTGCGTAATAGGTCTTTGGATTATTAATAAGGGAATCGACGAATAATGAGAAAGCAGTTCCGCGAGGGACAGGCGCACAGTCTGACAATTCGGTAATGCGAGCTCATTTCTTTGCCTATGTCCCATAACCACAAGGTCATGGTTGCTCAGACGTTTGCAAATCTCTCCAACGGTCTCGCCGTCGTCGACAAAAACCTCTCCTTCGACTTGTTGCCCTTCGGCACGGGCTGCATATGAATCGGCCAACTTCTCGGCGATATCACGCAACGATTGACAAACAGTCTCATAGGCACCGAGGTATGGACCAGAGCCAACAATGCCCGGTCGCTCTATGCCAACAAACTCCAATGCGCCATGAACATTTACCACGTGTTGCGCGTTCACCGTTGATTTAGTCTGCTTCGCTAACGCCCAGGCAAATTCAATGGCGTAAAGGGACTCCTGGGAACCTGTAAAAGGCAATAAAATCTGTCCGTTCATCTTTCCTCCGGATTTCTCTCATATCAACACTCACAATTATTCTGACGATTCGACTTCCGGTCTTCATCATGACGGCGGCTGATTGAGGCGCTCATCCTTTCGGTGAGCAGAGCATTAACCGTTTCAGCAACAAATCATCCTTCAATTTCATCCAACAGGTTGGTTCATCTCTCCGACACGTATTGCTCTAATAGATTTGAGGCACTGCTAGCCTTCACTCTCGAGTAAATATATGCAAATTGCCAACCATAATCGCGGCACGGTGCGCCAGCTCAACGATGACCCGCCCAATCTGGCGGCTCCCTCAGTTATGGTCGATGATTACTCGGCCGACCTATTAAGAGTTCTTCAAAGGCTCAATGCCAACGAAACTGACGGACTCGACCCTGTAGTTGCTGAGTCTCGGCTGGCCGCGGAGGGACAAAATGCAGTAGCGTCAAGAGGCGGGATAAATCCATTTAGGTTGTTGGCAGATCAATGCAAATCGAGCGTTGTAATACTCTTAATAATCGCAGCTACCATTTCGTATTTTCTGCAGGAATACCTTCAAACAGTAGGCATAGTGGCCGCTATCTTCATCAATGCGGCAATAGGATTTTTGACAGAGTACGAAGCTCGAGTCTCACTCGAGCATTTGGCGCGTTTAACCGGCTCCACTGCACGCACACGGCGTGGTGGGAAGGAACTCGACCTACCGGTCACCGACCTTGTGCGTGGCGACATCGTCCTGCTGGAATCCGGAGATCGGATCCCTGCGGATTTGCGGATTGTGCACCAATCGTCTTTGTCCGTGGACGAATCAATTTTGACCGGTGAAAGCAATACTGTGGCAAAAGCTAATCCTCATTTGACCAAACAAGCAGAAGAAGGTCTTCTCTTCCAAGGCACCAATATAGCCAACGGTAAAGCAGTGGGTCTGGTGATTAAGACGGGTCGGCATACCAGACTCGGAAATTTGAGCACGACGTTGAGTTCAATTGACGCTGCTGACACACCGCTGGAGCAAAGTCTCAGCCTTCTAGGTAAGCAGCTCACGTGCCTTACTGTCGCCTGTTGCGTCATGATAGCTATCGTCGGATTGCTCCAGCGTAGAGAGATGTTGCACATGCTGGAGACTAGCATTGCGTTGGCCGTTGCCGCCATTCCTGAAGGGCTACCTGTCGTGGCCACACTAGCCCTGGCGATTGGATTGAAGCGCATGGTGGATCAAAAGGCTTTGATCAGACAGCTCTCGGCAGTCGAGACCTTGGGTTGCACTACCATAATCTGTACAGACAAAACGGGTACGCTTACTGAAAACCGTATGCTCGTTACACAATTGGTTGTACCTGGCGCTGCCCTGAGTCTATCTGGACGCGGTTACGAACCAGTCGGGGAGCTAACGTTTGTCGATTCATCCGCACCAGCTAACCAAGAACTCGTGTCTCATCTGGCGCGAGCGGCTGCGCTATGCAACGATGCAAGACTAGAAAATCACGGGGATACAGAAAACTGGCACATTCATGGAGATCCGACCGAAGGTGCGCTCCTGACAGCCGCCAGCAAGTTGGATCTAGATCTGCTCAGCCTGAAATCGCAATACGCTCGTATCGGTGAACTACCGTTCGACCTTGAAAGAAAGCGTATGTCCACTTTGCACGAGACAGCGGGAAACACCGCTATTATGTTTTGCAAAGGCGCACCGGAGCTTGTTCTGCCGTTATGCAATACGGTGCACCAAAGTTACAATCTAAGGGCTGAGCTGAACAAAGAGCATCTTGACTGGTTCAACACTCAAAATAAATTGATGGCAGACCGCGGCTTGCGAGTGCTAGCGGTTGCCGAAAAACAGATCACTGATGTTCCAGTCTGCATGGAAGCCGATCTGCTGGAAAATGACATGACGTTACTGGGACTGGTAGGAATGGTCGACCCAATCAAAAACGGCGTGCACGAAGCAATTGCTGCCTGCAAAGCTGCCGGTATCAAAGTCATCATGCTTACAGGCGATCAACTCTTAACAGCATTCTCCGTCGGTCAGCAATTGGGGATCTGTCAGCACGAAGATCAAATATTGTGTGGTCAAGATGTTGGAGCATTGAGTCCCGAGCAGCTCAAGCAGAAGCTCAAGCAGGTGACAATCATTGCTCGATTGTCGCCCGAGTTGAAGTTGTCCGTAGTAAGGGCCTTGCAGGATGATGGAGAGATTGTGGCGATGACTGGCGACGGCGTAAATGACGCTCCGGCATTAAAGCAAGCAAATATCGGCATCGCAACTGGACGAGCGTGCTCAGACCTGGCAAAAGATGCAGCTTCCCTTGTGATTACCGACGACAACTTTTCGACAATCACAATGGCAATAGAACAGGGACGGGCAATATACCAGAAAATCAAAGTTGCAATCGCATACATGCTTACGGCCAGCCTCGCTTCCTTGGCGACCACTGCCATGGGCGTTATGTCGCATGACGGACTACTACTTTTACCGTTACAACTACTTTGGCTTAACTTGATCATGCATGTATTTCCGGGCCTGGGTATTGTGCTCGATCGTAGCGTTGCAGGCGAAATGGAACATGCGCCAAGACCGCAAACTGAAAGGTTATTGGACAATAGCACCATGTCCCAAATCGTCCTGCGCGCACTCTTGATTGCCGCAGCCAGCTTGCTGGCAGTGCAGGTATTAGATAGCACCACGGCGACTCAATCCAAAGCATCCAGTGTCGCGCTGGCAACACTTTCACTTTCGCTCATATTGCAATCGTGGTCATGGCTGGCAAAGCTCAGGTCTCGGAAACATCCGATATCATCCGATCTAAAATCGATTCGAACTCGAATCTTGAATAGTATCCCCATGCTGGTCTGTACGCTGATAGATTTGATTTTGTTGTTTGCGGCCATGTTCTTTGGCCCGCTTCAGCTCATCTTACAAACGCAAGGTCTGACAGCGGCAGACTGGCTCACAATCACGATTATTTCTGCCATGACATTTGCTTTGTCTGGGCTGATCGATGGAGCCATCCAAGGATTCATCACGCGACGAGAATACTTCAAACAACCAATCGGAGAGTCCTCTACCATTTGATGCTGCTGACTTCCTGAGATAGAGAGTAGGAAGAGCATTGGTCTAGTAAACTATCACCATCATCGACAAAGGTGCTTCTGCCAACTGATAAATGAAAGGACATCCTGCCCGACTTTCAAGCCCAAGAAATCGGCACCCGGAAATCTCCAATGCCACTTATAGCTTTGAGACTGTTGCTCAAAAAACTTCGCCCCCATCTAGAGGTTCTAACATGCATTTATATCGTTCTGCTTTGTTGGTAATTGCACTTGTTACTATGTGCCTGGCTCTGTTAGCACCAACTGCAATGAGCAAGAAGTCGTCAAAACCAAAAGGGGAAATGATATTTGCACAAAATTGTAGCGAATGTCATGTCGGGGGCGGTAATATCGTTAAACCGGATAAGCCACTCAGCCAATCGCAGAAATTAGCAACTGTCGCCACTTTTAAAGCTTATCTGAAGAGCCCTGTCGGACACATGCCTTACTATAAGCACATTGTAACGGATCAAGCTAGTTTGAAAGCATTGTACGAATACTGCAAAACCTTGAAACCGTCAAAGCAGTCTTAGTAGCGTCAAGCGCCATGCTAACAGCTTGGAGGATCGGCGCAACGGTACTGACTCGTCGGCAGAAGCCAGGGGAGACCTAGTAAATGCGTGGCAGTTGTTCACCGGAAAGCTTGTCGACTATCCGCCTGCCGCCGACAGATTCTGGTTGATGTTCTTTGGATCGATGGTGAAGTAGAATGTGCTCCCGGTGCCAATCTTGCTATCGCACCAAATTCGGCCTCCGTGTGACTCAACAATCTTACGGCAAAGATACAGCCCAAGTCCCGTGCTGGCATAGTACCTACCGCTGGAAGCCGGAGCCCAGAATCGCTGGAATAACTTTGGCAGATCTGATTCAGGTATACCTTTGCCGGTATCGGATACCGAAACTTTTATCGTATCTTCACCCTGAAACAGGGTAACAACGATAGAGCCACCAGCCGGTGTAAATTTGAGAGCATTGTCCAACAAGTTTTGAACCACGCGTCTGACCTCTTCTTGATCGCACAAGATTGGCTTGGTGACACTGCTTGCTTCTGCAGTTAAGGTGACTTTCCGAGCTACAGCTAACGGCTGTAGTTCGGCCACCATTTTTCCAACCGTCTCAAAAAGATCATGTGCAACCAAAACAAGGTGCTTGGCTCCGCTGTCATAGCGATAGACCTCTAGCAGTGTTTGAACCAAATTGTAGAGAGCGTCATTACTCTGATGGATAGTTCCAAGAACGCTTTTCTGCGAGTCCTCGACTGGGCCGAAATCGCCTTCCATCAGTAGCTTGATGGCACGATTGGCCGCTAAAATTGGAGTTTTCAGATCGTGAGTCAGAGTAGCGACGAAATCTTCCCGTTGCTGCTGAAGCAAGACGCTATCGGTAGCATCAGTAAAAACCGCCACCAGTCCAGCCGTGTTGCCGGATTCATTTTTCACAGGCCAAACTGCCCAATTGTAATAAGCGGAAATTGCTTCAGGATGAGGGGACAGACTAAGGAGGTCTGCGGATCTTCTGAATGGCTGCCCACTGGAGATTACTTCTTCAAAGGGCGAGAGATCCAATGTTGGTGCCAGGTCAGCCAATTTCATATTGAGCACCTGTTCTCGAGCCGGACAATGCAGCATCGACAGGAATTCATGATTGGACTCCAGACATCGTAAATCCGGATCCAAGCGGACTATGCCAATGGGAGCAGCCTCAAGAATATTCTTGGTCACACGCCTTTCCGTTTCCAATTCAGCAATGGCTTCGGTATGCTCGCGAAGAGCCAATTCTTTGGCGATAGAATAAGCCTCAATGGCAAGACTCATATCGAAAAATACAAGGCGAGTTAAGGCCGAAGTGCATCGGAGAAACTTATCAGTGTCGGCACCATAACGCTGATGAACAAGCGTTCTCAGCCAGGTCAGAATGCGGTTGTAGGCACCAAGGTACCAAGTAGGATCAAGGCCGATTCGATAATGCGTATAGCCAACAGTCAGCCTTTCGGCGACGTAATCGTTATTGTAATTTCCCTTAGTCAGTCGTAAAAAGTATTGCTTTTGTGCTGCTTGAGCGCGGAGCAGTGTTTGTTCATTTGGAAAAAATTTGCGCGTTTCAGGAAATGACAGAAAATGAGCATACATATCATCGATTAAGGGATCGATGTTGTCAGTCAATAAATCATCGATCTCTAGAACCAGTTCCTCATCTTCTTCACTGAAGCTCAACCAATTCCGTCGCAGCTCAAGCGTATGCTCACTGAGTTGGTTGGGCCAATCGCCCTGCATATTGGCCGTCTTCGGATCCATAAATCTCAACCTGACTATGCTTAGCGTAAAATCGTAGTCGGTTCCGCTGCAAAAGGCAAATTAGTGACATGTGACAGCGTCCCGTGTTAATCTTCAGCGATCGGCTCTTTGTAGAAGCAGAAAGATGACAGAAGAACCTAACGCTCAAATTAGAATCCTGCTCGTCGAAGATCATTTGTTGACACGAATCGGTCTGAAGACAGTTATTGAGCGTATTCCGAGCTTCAAAGTTGTCGCTGAAGCGGAAAACGGCGAGGAAGCCATCGCTAAAGCTGACGAGACACAACCCGACGTGATTTTGATGGACGTGGGAATGCCGGTCATGGATGGCATCGAAGCATCTCGGCGGATAAAGGAAAAGAACAAGCACGTAGAGATCGTCATGCTGACATCCCACGATAATGAGCGCGACATCTTTGCCTCATTGGCGGCTGGAGCTGGGGGTTACTGTCTCAAAGATGTCGATCCAGATCGTTTGTACAGTGCAATCCGTAGTGTCAACGCCGGCGACATCTGGCTCGATTCAACCATTGCTGGAAAAGTGCTAAGGCAGTACTCATCTGCCGATGCAACTCAGCGTCCCGAGACTGCGGAAGCGGCTAGAAGTCACAGTCCAACAACCAAACTTCCGCAGCTGCCCGAGCAGCTCTCCCCGAGGGAGCTGGAGGTACTCGCCCAAGTAGTGGAAGGTTTATCCAACCAAGAAATTGCCGATAAGCTGTTTATCTCCTTGGCTACGGCAAAAACTCACGTTCGCAATATTCTCAACAAACTTGCAGTAGACGACCGCACTCAAGCAGCTGTCAGTGCGATGCGACGGGGACTTGTCTGATTTGGCCTGATCGACATGCGCAGGGACTGTGGAGATCACCTCATCAGTGCGGTAAGTTTACTGATGATGCAATTCAAGGTATCGGACGCCGACGTCTGCAAGCACTAGGCCCTGAAGCCAAACATACTAGTAAAATCGCAAAGTGAGATACGCTGCCGTTTTACGCACACGGATGGTGCAGCGGGAACCCCTGCACCATCCAGGCAAGAATTCCACCAGCCACAATGAATAGATTTTTGTGGCCCGATCGGGTAAGAAGTGTTGCCGCAATCTCGGCTTTCTTCCCTGACCTACAAATCAAATAAATTGGCTGATTGGGGTTGAGCGAGTATCTTTGTGCGGCAATGTCCGAAAGCGTCGCGTTAACAGATCCAGGAATGTGTTCATCGTTGAAATCCGCACTTTCACGCACATCGATCAGTTGCACAAGCTGATTTCGCCTTTGTAGCTCTCTAACTTGATCGACAGTGATCTTAGATACTTGCATTTTGGCGTACCACTGTGACTGTATTTTAAATTATCCGCTTCCAACATTCCTTCTTCGCCCATAGTCTCATGTGATAACACACAAGCAATCGTCCTAAAGGCCGATAGATCGGATGGCTGACCTCAGCTGAAATCATTCGTTTGTAGCTACAACGGTGGACGTAGGAAGAGTGCAGAGTGTCCATAATTACTCTGCCGCGTACACAAACAACATCGTAGAGCCATGTTACCCATGTTTTTTGACAACGCAAGGTAAATACACATGAAGATATTGCTACCCATGGATAGCGCACAAGACGCGAAACTCATAGTCGATATGGTGGCTAATTTCAACTGGCCTCCGGGCAGCGAATTTGTTCTGTTGCATGTCATGACACCCGATACCTGCGATCCAATCGAAATCGATGCACAAAAGCAACAAACCGCTGAGAATCTGCTGGCAGCACTGTCCCAGCAACTAAAACAGTTGTTGCCAAAATGCCGGTTCGAGAAACGACTGATGCGCGGTGTGCCGCACACCGAGATCCTCTGGTTGTCCGGTTTCTGGGACGCAGACATGATTGTGATGGGCTGGCGTGCTCGCACGCAAGCAGATTGTTTTCTGGCAGGCAGCGTTTCCAAAGCGGTGTCTCGCGAAGCACCGTGTTCCGTGTGCATTGTTAGACCGCCGAAGGAGTTGCGCAAAGCAGCTGAAGAACTAGGAAAAACCACAGCCGCCAGCCATTGCTAGATTCCCTACCATATCAGCCAGCAAGTAATCTATCAGGCTGGACGTCAGAACAACTAAGGATAGACGTCCAAAGTTCCTCGACGGGAGCATCCGACCATCTGGCACTAATCCGGTCGGTTCGAAGTTTTCCACCTCTGTACTGATGCGCGTTACAACACACTTCCGACATGATTGAATCATTATTAAGGCCGAGGCAATCAGGAGCACTTCGGAGATGAAGACGATAGTAAAACTACAATCCGCGGCAAGAACTGCTCTTGCCACTGGTGAGTATAACGATGCTGCAGCAATCCAGCGCCGAGTTCTGTTGCTGATCGGCAACAAGTACGGAACGACCAGTTCTGAGTATGCTCACTGCGTTGAGGAAATTGCGGAAATCTGTGAACTAAAAAACGAATGGGCAGTAGCTGAAGAACTTCACAAAGAAGCGGCCGCCGCTTATCGGACGCAGCACGATACAAGCCAGGCGACCATTGCTTTGGTGCTGCGCAAATTAGCAGAAGTCTGCCGCCAACAAGGTAAGAGTACAGACGCAAAGCAATTCGACATGGAAGCGGCCGCCATTGTGTTCTTGTACCTAGAGCGAACTCGCAACGACTCCGCTGAGCCATCTTCATAGGGTATAGCAGTTATTCCCGATCAGCCTTAAGGATGATCAGGATTCTCGCCAATTCGTTCAATTTGGTTCTCGGACTAAGTTCGCCTGCAAACGCCTAAGCGCGAAACTGCAATCATAGATATGAATAGAAACAGGCGGCGCTAAAATGTTCATTTTGCAAAAGAAGCACTTCTCCGAACTCTTCGTGATCATTCTTGCGATTTTTTCAAGAGTTTCGGCTGTGTTGTTGCCGAAGACGATCGATCAAAAGCGTTTCTTCAAGGCGATCGTGACTTTTTCACTTCTAGTGGTTGCGATATCCACCTGGCTTCCGCTTCACCTGGGAGCCTCAGATTTCTTCATCTGTTTAGCCCTGGCCATTTCTACCTTAGTCGTTGGTTGGATTTCTACATGGGAACCTCCAGACGAAAGCGGGAAAGCTGAGCATCACAGAACGGACGGCTATCTCTGATTGAAACCCAAGGATGAGTCGAATCATTCTTGATGCGGATGTCGATCCGATTCTATGTTGCCAGAATTACGGCATCAGTTATGGCAGCTCATTCACGAGGCAAACGTATGACGACAAGTACACCGACAACAAATGGATCCACGGAAATGGCAACCAATGAAAAGGAAATTGCAGTCGTGCAAAAGTCTGATCCTATATACGCCCTTCGTGACGCCATGAATAGACTATTCGACGAGTTCAGTTTCCATCCACGTGCTCCACGCGTGCACAATGATTTCCATTTCGGATTGACCCTTCCACGGATGCTGGACGAATTTAGCGGCTACGCATTAAAGTTAGACGTTAAGGAAACGGCCAAGGAATATGTAATAACTGCAGAACTCCCTGGAGTAAAGCCACACGATGTCGAATTGAAGATCGTTGGTGACAATCTGATTCTGCACGGTGAAAAACACGCGGAGAAAGAAGAAAAAGAATCCAACTACTATCGCCTGGAACGTTCTTACGGTAGTTTTCAGCGCATACTGCCGATTCCAGTCAATGTAGACCGCGACGCAATACAAGCAACAACAAATCATGGCGTCCTAAGAATCTCGCTTCCCAAAGATAAATCAGCCCAGAAGGAAGCAAGGAAAATCGAAATCACTAAGAGCTAAAGTTCAACGTGACACATACAAAAAGCGAATAGCGGCGACGGCAATAAAGCCGTCGCCACACAGGGCACCAACATTTGAGGAATATGTCATGAAAGTGATTATCGAAATTGAAGATCGCATATATGGCGAAGCCATCGTAAATTTTATCGCCACTCAAAAGTGGGACTCTGGTACATCGTTCGAACTCTTTCATGTGCTCGATCGTGAGCCTACTGGAGAGCTTATCAGTGAATTGTGCTGCCCCACGGCCGCCGATTTAATTGAGCAAGAAAAAACGGCGGCGCAAGAGCTGCTCGTCGAAATGGAACTAAAGCTCCTTAAAGTAGTTCCAAACGTCGCAACTGAGCAAAAGCTCATTTACGGGCGACCGAAGGAAAAACTACTCGAAGTAATTGAAGACACGAAAGCCGATTTGTTAATTGTCGGTTCTCACGGTCGTACTGGATTCACGCGCTTCTTGTTGGGCAGCGTATCCATGGCTGTTTTGTCTCAAGCCCCGTGTTCCGTGCTGATAGTTAAGCTCCCGCAAAAGGCAAACACAAATTCAGCACAACAGCAACGAACTGACAAAGAAACAAATGTGCCAGTTGCCAGTGCCACCAAGTAGGAGTGCATTATGAAGGTCCTGATTGCACTTGATTCTTCGTCGGCGTCCGGCGGCATAATAAATGTGGTTCAGGCTCGTCCCTGGCCGTCAGGCACTACGTTCTGTTTGGTGTCTGTGGTTGCAAACACGACTGGTCCATTCGGAATGAACGACAGCTCTACCAGCGAATCTGCAAGCAGTGCCACCAAGACAGCATCACACTATTTAGAAAATGCTATGGCTCTACTCAAGAAACGAGTACCACACGCCAAGGTATTTGCTGAAGTATTGCAAGGTGGTGTGGTTGGTCGCATTGTGGCAAAGGCGAAAGAACTCCATACGGATCTAATAGTCAGTGGGCACCAAGGTTGCTATGGGCTTGGGGGACAGACTCTTGGCGTGGTGGCCCAGGGGGTCGTGCAGCGAGCGCCTTGTTCGGTCGCTGTCATAAAACCGAAAAGAATGGCGACGGTCTTGCCAAATTGCGCTCACGGAACCTGATTGCAGGGTTTCATCATTTACCGCAAGCTGAACCGCGATCGTTCATGACCGCATCATCCTTTAGGATGAATTGCGCGATCAGCCTTTTCCGGACGAAGCATTGCTTTGACACCAATGCAATAATGAACAGGCTGACTTCACCAGCTGGATTCGAGGATGATGCATTTATGAAACATCGCTTGCCAGTTTCCTCAATAGAGGCCGCATGCTGCGTGCTTGCAGTTATCGGCTTGAACCTGCTGTTTGCTCCAAGCGCAACTGGTTATCCTCCCCAGCCAACGCTTGCAAAACAAGGTAAAACACTTATTTCGAATATGAAATGTATGGAGTGCCATTCCATTGGTGGCGCGGGCGGCTGCCTTTCTCCGTCACTAGACGGAGTTTCCGCAAGGCGTTCTCGCAATTACCTAACTTTGCGACTAAGTAGTGGACCCGGCGACGAAGACAAATTCATCAAACTGCTGGGGCACCCAGAGTTATTTCCACATCCTCGATTTCCGCGAAAGCAAGTTGATGCACTGGTTGCTTATCTCACCACACTGCCGAAACTGAAAACGATAGACAAGCCCCAGGAAGGCGCGATTCTTTACCATGCAAACGAATGCCAAGCCTGCCATTCTATTGGCGGAGTTGGGGCGAAATCCGGTGTCTCCCTCGACAACCTACCTGCTACGCACGACAAAAGTTTCATTATTAAGCAATTGCTCGATCCAGAAGAACATGTTCGCCAAAACGGAAGCATGTTTGGTTGGACTGATAACCTAATGCCCAAACCACATTTATCTTCCGAAGAAAGCGCATCGATCGCCGACTACATCTTATCGCAGCAAAAAAGGAGGAAGCCAAGCTCGCGATAGATTAGAGCTGTCTGCAAGACATATCAAACGTTATCTTTAACCCCATTGATAAGCTCAAGCACGTTCAGCTGTCCAGTTGGGCTCGCGGTATTCACGCCTTCTTCAATACTGATTAGATGCTTTCCGCCATTTGAACAGAATCGGTGAAGAATGGGGCGAAGGTCCCTCAGTCTATCTTCACGATGCATGACCAGACGATTGAGATTGCACACGATCAAAGTGTCCGCATGCTCAAGTGCTTCAATGGCATGACGTAACCCGAACATCGGTGGGCCAACGTCGCAAAACGTGTCTTCTATCTTGAGCCTGTGCTCGCTAGCATATCTCTCGATTTCCTGAAATTGTTCGTCCAAATCCATCTCATCGCAGGCCCGAACATAGGCTATGATCTTCCGATTGTGAACGTGCCAATCGTGATGGGCATTCGTAATTTCAAACATGATCGCTTCCTCGTCTCTCGGCTATGTTAACTTGCACCAGCGTGCATCGAAAACGACCGAACGGATGGAATTGTCTCCATCTTTGGACGTAGAGGTTTCGGCCACTCAGAGCCTGCCACTAGATGACCACTGAGTATTACGGAGCATGAGCCGCACGAGGATATCAAGCGACCAGCGACTCACAGGCTGGCCGTTTAGGAAGATCTCGAATGACGTCGCAACACTGAAAAACGTCATTTTAAACTTTGAATCTAGTGGAGTAATTCATGGAGGTTCAAGTCCTCTCTCGCCCACCGTTGGCATGCAGAGTATACTTTGCATGCCAACGGTGGGGAAGATTGCGATGTTCACAAGCCAACGATTTCGAAACGTCTCAAAACTAAGAACCTTCGCTAGAGCCATTTTGATCGTTATTTCGATGTTGGGCTCTCCATCCGCGATTGCCCTCGACACCAGGTCAGAATCCGATGCGGTTCCGCAAGCAGTTCTCAATCTCGATTTATGCACGCTTGCCTATCAGCTTTATCATCAATCTCTTTGCCTGCCGCTCGATCCTTGGTACGACATCATGTCTCGCTTGGGCAGCGACCGGCGCACCAATATCTGCCGATTAACACACGGCTACTCTGCAACGCTCGGTCACCCAGCGGCCAACGGAGAGGCGATAGACCAGGGATTTTACAGCGGACCAAACGCTGCGCGTGATTGGCGAGATAGTAATGTCAACCTCGATCCCATCCTGACGAACTACAAGCACCTCGACACCAAGCTACCAGCATTCACACGCGATGGCGAAAGGTACCTCGCAGTGGCCGCGCCGGAATATGTCACAAAGAACATCAGACAAATCGACTGCGTTCGCTACAAAACAAAGCCGACGAGCTTCCCTTGTTCCGACGTTGAGCGAGTTCAAGTTCGCGAGTACCCCAGTGGCGAGGATCACCTGATTGTGTTCGAGGGGGGCACCGGAATCGTGGGCACCACTCAACCCTCGTGGAGCCTCATGGGGTTCGTGCTGATGCACAAGACACCTACGGGCCACGATGCCTATATCGTTTTTCGCGGTAGCCGTAGTGGTTCTGCACTTAGCACAACAGTTTGGAAAGCTCAGGATGCGATCGGAGAATCTAAAGGCAACCCGGACTGGATCACCGATCTGCGTGGGACAAAGCAAATTGATCGGCCCTTAATCAGCAAGGTTGGTAAGGTCACTCAGGGTTTTGCAGAGTCACTACCCACCATGCTCGGACCGATCGCCGCGTGCTGCAAATACCTTGAGCAAAAGTATCCGGCTCCCGAACACATCTTCGTGACTGGTCATTCTCTTGGAGCAGGACTTGCCAGCCAGTTTGTGAGTGCCGTGTTGCAGGGAAGCTATGGTGATGAACTGCGAAAAGAGGTTAAAGGGTGGCCCTGGGACCATACAACGTTGGTGGCGTATGCTCAGCCGATTCCCGGCGATCCTACTTGGGCTGCCCAATTTGATAAAAACTCGCCAGATTCCGCGCATTATTGGGTGGAGGGCGATGACGTGGTCGAAGCAACTTCCAACCGCATCGTCGGACTGTTTATTGACAAGGGTCAACAAGTTGGCATCCAGCGAAAGCTGAGCAAAATCGCCGACTGTAGCGATAACCCTCATGAAGTGTTTGTCATCCGAGCCGCCATAGTGCGCGAGCTGCCCTCAGGCGATGCTGCATTATCTCAGCGACTTAGTCAGCAAAACACCTGGGCCTATTACGACAGTTTTTCGAAAATGCTGTCTGGCCGGCCCAAGAGCCACGTGTATCCGGGTGCGCCGGCCCCCATGATAGTGACTGAAGGAAATCTGAGGAAGGTTCTGCAAAACTCTAACTTCGGTCCAGAATTCGATCATTGGCTGGAACAAGTCTACGCCAGGATGATTGCTGACAAGAGCAGTTACATAGGACCTAAATTCCAGAGCACGCTTGATGAACGAGGGAAGCTGATCCTGGATGTTGTTGGCGTGATGAGAAAATCACCGTTGGACAACGCCCAGGAACTCGACACCTTGGTGAACGAATTTAAGCTCATCGATGGCAATCTTGGACTAACCAACGAAGAGCAATGGATTTATTGCGCATTGATCCTGTCTCGATTCCAGCGGACGAATCTCAGCATGCAGGAGCTGCTATCCAAACCGGAGATCAAGAAGTGTCTTGAATCGAATGTCAATTGATCGAGATCCTTTTGCCAACTGGTAACGACTCTTGAGGGAGCCAGATTCTGACATGAATTCTTGACTGTGCCCGAACGCTTCTGGTAAAGCTTTAGCCTAAATGTGCCTTCGCGTTCCGCCTGAGTGTTTCTACCGTTATCTTTTGCAGCTTGGAGTAATAGGACTGACGGAAGTAGTGGAGCACCACTGGGCTGGTCATTGGCTTTTTTGTCGGCACCACTTGTAATGGCAGATTCTCGCGGAGCAAATGGCGTGGTATCACACCTTGCCCCAGCCCCAACGCGACGCCCTGGAGGATGCCTTGGATGTCATCGACATAGCAGCGTTTGAAATCTTTCGGCTTTTGCCCTTGCTGCTTCAGAAAAGTCTCAGTCAACCTATCGTCAGTGTCGTGGTCGAGATAGACATTCGGCGCTGGGAACTCCGAGCTTCGCACAAACACATATTGCTCCTCACCGAGCGTGACCGCCTCAATGCTATCTCTCCGAATAGCGTGGTCGATGACGACAAAGTCCGCTTCGCCTCGGTCGAGCACGCCAAACAATTCGCCCATCTCATGCATGCTGAACTCGAACTGCACATCCTGGTTTTCGCGCAGCAGCTCCGCCAGCGAAGGCATAATGACAGAATGCAGGACACTGGAGTAGCCAGCAATTCTCAGCCTGCCCGCGAGCTTGGCATCCACGGATACGGCGCCGAGGTCCGCAAGTAGCTCTGATTCCAAATGCTCTTTCACCTGGCAATAACGAAGCAACTTCTGCCCGGCTTCCGTGAGCTTGATTCCCTTCCGATTGCGAATGACTAGCGTCAGCCCTAAAGTCCTTTCAAGGCTTTGAATACGCTGAGTGAGAGCAGGCTGCGTTATGTGAATGCGTTCCGCAGCCGCCGAGAAGCTACGCGTTTGCGAAATCATGCGGAATGCTTGCAATTCGTGCGACGGCAAATCCATTTGAAGCACCTCCTGGGACTTCTATAAGTTTACCTTATGGATATATCAAATCTATCAATTGTACAAACCAGACCAACCTCGGTACTCTGTGTACATCAAGCCCAGTTGACGGCGACACAGGATGTCGCCGCGGCCGTCTTTTGGAGATAGATGATGTTCGTTCAGTCGCTAATACACCAACCCCTGGAGCAACCATTGACCCATATTGAGGCACTTGGTCTACGCAGCCAGCACGATATGGCTAATGGGCATGCTTCACAAGCGTTGGCGCCCACTCAGCAGCGAATCATCAATCGGCTGCCGGATATCTGGATGCGGGCGGCTAGCCAAAAGTCTAGAGACGCTGAGCTGATGTACAAGGATGCTTTTAGAAAACTAGCGGCATCGCCATCGCTAGCGAATTACAACCATTTCAAGATTTGCCCGACAGCCTCAAATTCGATTGATACCATCGCAACGTGGCTCGCGGCGAACAATCTGAAGACCGCTCTGATTGAGCCCACTTTCGACAATCTCTATTTGATTTTGAAAAGGCGGTCCGTCGACGTGACACCACTACCGGAACAAGCGCTCTGCACCGGCGAGTACAAAATGATGCTGTCTGATGTAGACGCTTTGTTCTTGGTGAACCCGAACAATCCAACGGGACAGGTTCTCACAGAGGCTCAGTTCACCGACATCGTCGAATGGTGCGCTTGGACGGGGAAGACACTGGTGCTGGACAACACGTTCAGATTTTTCACAGCTCAAACTTATGATATGTACGAGATTCTGGTGAATTCAGAAGTGAGGTTCCTATCCATCGAAGACACCGGCAAAGTCTGGCCGACTCAAGAAATCAAGGCAAGCCTCATCTTCTGCTCTGCGAATATTTTCAGAGACATTGAAGTCATCTACGACGAGATATTCCTGTGTCACTCCAATTTCGCGCTCGGCGTTCTTTCCGAATTTCTGTTGGACGCACATGAAAGAGGACTTGAAGAAGCCGTTTGGAAGAACGTCGCAGCGAAGCGTAAACAGTTCAGACAAGCAATTCAAGGCGCGGCGCTAGAAATTCACCCCGCGGCATTGTCTTCGACAATTAGCGTGGAGTGGGTCATTATCCGGAGTCACTTCGCTACGGATATCGCTCTTGTCGAGCATTTTAAATCGTGCGGACTAGTCTTGCTACCTGGCAGACAGTTCCACTGGAGCAAGTCATGTTCCGAAGTTTGCAGCAATTTTGCAAGATTCGCCTTGCTCAAGCCCGAAGCAGAATTCAACAACGCAATTAAAATCATCGAAAGGGAAATGCAGAAGATTGGCTAAACTCACCCTTTACCGCACTGCATTTGGTACCAGGAGCAATGGAAGGGAGAGCATGCATCCATGCTCTCCTTTCTTAAATCAGGTTAGATTAATCGAACATTCGTTCAAAAAAGCCACGATCATCGTACAGGTCGCGACCGAATCTACCACGCAAATTGCCTAAGCCGTTCAGGTTTCCGATGTTATTACCACATCCTGTATTGCATATATCTACAGGGACGACCATTGATTGTGTCAGCACTTGCTGGCAAGTTGGCTGAACTGAGATACAAGGACTCTGAATTGAACTGAGCGATGCATGAGAAGTTGTTGGAATGAAATCCGACGATAATGATGGCCAGGCCATAGCCGGCAGGGTATTGATCGCTACCATTGCAGCCAACAGCGGGACGGCAAAAAGTGCCTTTTTAAAACTCATGATAGGTCCTCCAAGTAGGTTATTCTGCCATCCGCAAGCCAATGCTTGCGGTATGGTTTTTAGCACTATGCTCGGACGTCGCTTGGTTGGGAGTGTTCCGGATCGAACGGCAGACCTTGCAGCTGGAGTGACGGCGCAAACGAAATTTGAAACATACTCCGCGGCTGACAGCGCGAGGCGCCCGCAGTAGTGCGGAGGGCGGTCTGCTTTGCGTTGCAGACGCTCATCCGAAACGCGCGCGGTGCTACCATGCCACTAGATCAGCCGCCTAAGACCGGCGCAACTCGGCGTCCACACCAACCCCGGAATTGGAGATTTCAAAGTTAAAATCGTCGGTTAACATTTGATCTTCCAAACAATTTGGGATATCTGCCAAAAAAACTAGTCCTATTAAGAAGCCATACTCATCAAGTACCGGAATCCTTGTGATGTGGTGCTCCTTCATGACGGCGGCAGCGATTTGAACGTCGTCTTCTGCCCAGCAAGCAATCGGAAACTTATTCACTACCTCACAGAGCCAGGATCGGTCCGATGCTGCAGAGTTGCCAGTGGCGTTAAGGGCCAAGTCTCGGGCAATGATTGCTTCAACCAACTTACTACTGTTGACAATGGGAATAGCATCGACACTTTTACCCTTCATGATGGCACCACCTGGCTGAACAGTGGTAGTCGGGCCGTATTGATTCGACTCGCACGTCATCAATTCTCTGCATGTCATACTCATATGATCACTCGCTCTAATCTTAAACCTTAGAATTGACGACAATCACAATGCCTTGTTCCTATAAGGATTGACGAGAATTCTACTGCCTTGTTCCGACGGAAAAGTCGCCCTACCAGAACCGGTACTTCAATTAATGCAAACACGCCGTAGTTTTTTACTGACAGTTCTGTCCACGCTCGCAGCGCAGGGCGCGCCCTACGCTTTCGCTGGCGAGAGGCAAGAAGCCGTGACTGGCTCCGAGGTGTTCAAGCGCATACTCAGCCATGCCGACAAGGGAAACTGGCGAGCGCTCCCAATCGGAAACGTGATGGAAAAAATCGCCTTTGAGTTCCAGGGCACGCAGTATAAAGGCGGCACGCTTGAAACATCACCGAACCATGAGGCTTGCACTGTGACGCTTAAAGCGTTCGATTGCGTGACGTTTTTTGAAACCACATTGGCGTTCGCACGGATGCTGAAGAAGGGCGGTCGCACCACGCAAGATTTACTCAACGAAGTTAAATTCATGAGATACCGTGGTGGCGCACTTGGAGACTTCGCAACTCGCTTGCACTATACGAGCGATTGGTTTGCGGATAACGAGCGCAAAAATGTGATCAAGATTCTTGCGCAGCTACCCGGCGCTGAGGCATTTAAGAAGAAAATCAACTTTATGAGCAGCCATCCTGCAAGCTACAGGCAATTGGCTGCCCATCCTGATTTAATCGCCAAAATAAAACGAACGGAAGATGCAATCAACGGCCGCTCGATGAAGTTCATTCCTATAAATAAAATCGCAGCAATGGAGTCGCTTCTGCAAACTGGCGACATTGTCGGCGTATGCACAGACATCCCCGAGCTGGACATCTCGCACACAGGTCTGGTGATTCGCACCGCTGATGGTATCGCACACTTCATGGACGCATCTACCAAGACGAATAAAGTCACCTTAGAGCCCGGACACATTGGTGCATCACTGAATTGGTCCAAACACATAACAGGCGCGATGTTCGCCCGACCATTGGAACCATCTGCCTGATAGGGGCGATGCATATACGTTGTCTTCTGCTGCTATACGTTGCAGGTGCTCTCGCGCTTGGTTGAGCCATTGAATGAAGTGATATGTGATAAATTCATTGAATAATCCATCAACCCACACTCTTGAGTACTCAAAAAAATGGACAATTATATAGCGGTCATTCAAAAATACGCAGTTTTCAGTGGTCGGGCATCCAGGAAGGAATACTGGATGTTCTTCTTGTTCAACATTATTATCGCCATTGGACTCGGCATCGTTCTGGGGATCTTAAAAGCTGCTACCAATATCGATCTGACATTCCTTGGGGGCTTATACAGCTTGGCGCTTTTCTGCCCGGGAATTGCGGTAGGAGTGCGCAGACTACATGATTCTGATCGCACTGGGTTGTGGATGCTGATAGCATTTGTTCCGTTTCTTGGCGCTATAGCACTACTGGTTCTAGTGTGCATGGAAGGCACGGCCGCAGACAACAGATTCGGACCAAGTCCAATCAAAGCGATTAGCGATACAGGCGGACGGTTCTAAACTTGGCACGGTTTATGCGGCACCTCATCACTTTCCCGCTGGCTTTGCGCCCTTGCCTCCTACCGTTGCACGCGCCTGCCGCATTGCCTTAGCCATTTTGTCCAGCGTTTCCCTCATGGCCGGCTTGTCGTCCAATCGAATGCATTCATCGGCAATCTTCTGCGCCTCAGCGTCACGTCCGGCGCCAATGTACGCTCCATAAACCAGTAGCACCATCGGGGGAAATGGATCGAAATCCTTGGCGAACTCTGTGTCCGGGCGCGGCTTCATCATGTCTTGGGCAGCTTTGTAATACTCATTGATCTTGGCTGAGGGATTCGGATACAGCACACTTGCAGCATCAGCCCATCTGCGATTGGCAAACAAAACTGGCTCGAGAAACTCACCGTTCTTTGCAAAAAACGCACGGTTTTTTGGGTCGGCTTTGACTTTGTCGAACCACATTAGCGTTCGCGCACTGTCGTCGAGAATTCCATTAAGCACAATCCAGTCTGGGCGGTTCTCGTTTTTCTCCGCAGTATCTCTAAGTTCGGCGCATTTCAATTTCGCTTGGAGATACGAGCCGCACAGCAGCTTCAGCTCCACAGGCACCATTTTCATGCGAACATCGGAAAAACGCTCGCTAGTCTTGGGAATGTTGTTCCAGAGCCAGATGTACTCAGAAAGAGCTTCTGCATTTTGCTGAGGCAAGCTGAGTTGATGTGCTTTGCTTATACGCGCAAAAATCTCGTTATCGCTATTGGCGGCTTGTTCCTTTTCGAGCGAATCGGCAGATTTCCCGCTCTTCGCGCCCTCCAGCCACTGCAGAAGCTCCGAGGAATCAATGTAGCCATCCTGCCGAGCGAACTCATTCCTTCCGCTGGCCGGGGTAAACAACACCAAAGTCGGAAGCCCGGTGATCCGAAATTCCAAAGCTGCCTTGCGGTCCTCATCCGTGTCAACTTGCACCGCAATCGCGTTTTCCGTAATCCAGGACTTGACCGCTTCGTCTTTCCAGGTCGACGCCTCCATCTTCTTGCAAGGCGGGCACCAGCTAGCAGTGAAATCAATCAGCAAGAGCTTATTGTCCTGCTGTGCCTTTTGTTTTGCCTGATCAAGCGTGTAGTCCGAAAAGACTTCCGCGCGCGACCATACTGCTGTCGCTAGAGAGAATGCGAGGAGTCCTGAAAGTGCCACCGAATGTAAGAGTTTCATCACCATGACGCCTGCTGATCTGCGCCACAATATAGCACGAGGCTGCGTCTCACATCCTCGGCTGAAGTTTACTTTTCCATCGCGTCCTTGTTGAGCCGTTCATTATGCGGTCGTTCATCTGCACTTGAGAGAAGAGGCATTCCTTCTCGATCTGCAGTCACTGGATGCATCATCGGAAAGACTTCTAGCTTCACATAATGCTCGTGATTTGTGTTGACCACAAAAAAACGCTTGTCGGAATACTTGACCTTGCAATCCCGCATAGCAGTGATAGCAAGGATTACATTATTGGGATCATCGTCGGAAATGCCGAAGCGATGCGGCGGCTCAGATCCATACACTGCAAGACCTTTCTCAACTGCTGCCATGATCGCTAGTTTCTTGAGAGACGGAATGGAAGTATTTGGATCGTGTGCGCCAAGCTCATTTCTAACATCAGCATTTGTGACTGTGTAAATACCAAGAATCCGCAAAGGAGCTGGCAATATTCCCTCTGACGCAAGCGCGTTAAAGCCAGCCTCAATAGTATCTCGAGAATGAGCGCGGGCGCTGATAAAAGCTACTGGACGCTGATTCTTCGAAGCGTGGACGAGCAAAGGCCACGATGGTCCCTGCCAGGTGCTAGAGCCATTTACTGCAGTGAATAGATCTTTGGAAAACTGCTGATCTTCAGCGGGAATTCCGGCAACATCTCCAAAATCTCGATACGTCCGCTCCGTTACGGACCATTCTTGCCATTCAGCGCTCTTTCCAATTAGGTGCTGTACCGTTGCAAATACACCGGTCGACAGTGCGCGCTCCTTTTTCGTCTCTGAATTCCATAGATATAACTGAGTAGGAAGGAAGAACAGGTTGTCGTCTAAGTCAAAGAAGTAAAAGCTCGTGCTTCCGTCAGATTGGGTCATTCTAATTTCATTTCCATTTTGACAAGCAAAGTCATCCTAGCATTCCGAGACTTCATAAGCAGAAATGGAAAAGGCGCTTGCACAGCTTACGGGATATTAGTCAGGACGGGCTTTCTCGACTCAGACTGAACCCCAAGATAGCTTTCCAGAGAATCATCCATAGCCTCCACCCACGACGTATGGTGCTTGGGTTGCAGGTTACCTGTCTGGACCGAACGATATGTGTTATTGCGGTAGCCCATGATGTCTTGTTGTTTGTCGTGCTCCCACTCAATAAACGTTTTGTTCACAGCATCGACGTCGAAGCTCGGATAGTCCGTCGCCGCAAGTAGTTCCTTGACGTAGTCACCCTGAAAGTAGATTTGGTTAGTAGCACCTTCGAGCTTCTCCTCGCGCTGCCGCCATGCCATTGAATCCTGGTTCATCTCATCGACGGATGGAAGCTTGATGCGACCCATGATCACATCGCGTACATACCAAGCCTGCACGTCGAACATGTTGAAGGTATAGAACTGGTCCTGCATGCCGAGATAGAAGAAATTAGGATTGGCTTCCCAAACCACACCCTTATAAAGCCCTAAGGGCCACAGTCGATTCGCTGTCTCTAATCGCAGCTCATCCGGTAAAAACGGAAAATTGTGCAAGTAGCCGGTGCAGAGGATAATGGCATCAACGTCCTTTGTTGAGCCATCTTTGAACGTACAGGTTTTGTTTTCCACCTTCTGGAGCAGCGGCACCTCCATCCAGTTACTTGGGAAGTTGAAGCCCATGGGCCTGGTGCGGTAACTGACGGTGACTGACTTGCTGCCGTACTTCCAGCATTGTGAGCCGATGTCCTCGGCAGAATAGCTCGTGCCGATGATCAGGACGTCCTTATCCTTAAACTCCACAGCATCGCGGAAGTCATGAGAGTGGAGGATCCGTCCGTTGAAGGTACCAAATCCTTCGAAATAGGGCACGCTCGGTGTCGAGAAATGCCCGTTTGCCACCACAACGTGGTCAAAAACCTCTGAATACTCGTTCTGCTTTAGCAGATCCTTGGCAGTGACTGTGAATTTACCATCCTGTTTGTTGTAAGTGACCGCACGAACAGGATGACGAAACCGGCACCAATCGCGCACTTCTGTCTTCTCGACGCGCCCTTTGATGTAATCCCAGAGAACTGCCCGGGGAGGATAGGAGGGAATCGCTTTGCCGAAATGCTCCTCGAAGGTGTAGTCAGCAAACTCAAGACATTCCTTCGGTCCATTAGACCAGAGGTATCGGTACATGCTGCAGTGAACCGGTTCACCAAATTCATCCAGCCCGGTGCGCCATGTGTAGTTCCAAAGACCACCCCAATCTTCCTGTTTTTCAAAACAGACGATCTCCGGAATCTCTGCGCCCTGCGCCTTGGCAGACTCAAATGCTCGTAATTGGGCAAGACCGGATGGACCTGCACCGATAATGGCGACGCGCTTGCGCATTTCCTAAGCCTCCGGTTCACACACTGCCAGTCGAATTATATTTAAACCAGCGGATAGGGGTGCTGAAGAATTTTCTCAACAACACTCAGTTAGACGGCTCAACGTCGTACAGTAGCTCTGCGGCTAGTATGTTCCACCGTGTTGTGAGGTGGGTGCAGTCCACCGGATATTGCCGCTTCAACCTGAGTGTCACTCATGACAAGCAAGCTATCTCCATCGCCTATCTTCCTGAAACAGCAAGCTTTGCTTCGTTCTCCCGGTGTCGAACAGTACCGGGTACCAGGTGGTGGCAGCCTGGTCTTGAAGCTTTTCCAGGGCGATCGATTTACGTTGATCGACCTTGAAGGGTCGCAGTCGTGCGAGATTTCAACATTCGATCCGCTGGGGCGGGCTGATCTGGCGGCAATAGGAAAGAAGTCCGACGGCAAAACAAATCTGCTTGCTGATCCAAGCTGGTCGTACGACGAGAGCAGAGATTGCCTGATCGATTTCTTGAAGAGCCAGGGCGTCGATGTGACCAATATTGATCTTCTCCGGCTGTTCGAAGATGGCACACCAGCCGGCAGCGAAGAGTCCTTTACAGCAATGCGCAACTGCCTCTGCCTTGTACGCGCACCGGGACCGCCGATGTTGGTGTACGAACAAAATCCGCCGACAGATTTGCGCTTCGTTGTGACACGAGCGCTGCTTCCGGAGTCGAACCCCTTTCTTCTGCCGGCGCCGCTGGCATCGATAAGGGACGAGTTTACAGTGGATCGATGCACTGCTCAGGCATACGAAGTGCAAGCCGGGGAATACATTCAGATAATCGATGTTGCTGGACGCCAATGCTCTGATTTCCTCGGTTTCGACAAACAACAGCTTGACCGTGGAATCGAGCGAGGTCTGGATAGCACCGCGACTCGCACCCTTTTGGGAAATGCATATCCTCAACCGGGGCTTTATTCAAAATTCTTCGACCAGGATTTGAATCCACTTGTGGAAGTGGTGCGTGACACTGTAGGCAGACATGACACGTTTGCCCTTGCCTGCACTGCCAAGTATTATGCGGACAGCGGATACCCAGGACATGCCAATTGCTCGGACAATTTCAACACTGAGCTGAGCCCATTTAACGTGGCACCACGTCCAGGTTGGCCCGCCGTCAACTTCTTCTACAACACTCGAATCGACTGCCGCAACCAGATCTTCTTTGACGAGCCCTGGTCGAGACCGGGAGATTATGTTTTGCTGCGCGCCTTGAGAAATCTGGTATGTGCGTCATCTGCTTGCCCTGACGACATCGATCCGGCCAACGGCTGGAATCCGACCGATATCCACGTGCGAATCTACTTTCCCGAAAACAAAATCTCGCGAGGAGTCGCCTACCGCATGACACCAACTGCAGAACCTCGCCTCACACGCGAAACCGCATTCCATCCAAGGACATCTGCCCACACCCGCAATTTTACTGAGTACCGGGGTTTCTGGCTGCCTGCAAACTATCCTGGCGCCGGAACTATCGACCAGTACCACGCCTGCCGGGAAGGCGTAGTCGTAATGGATCTATCTGCTCTGCGTAAGTTTGAGATTTTGGGTCCCGATGCGGAAGCTCTTTTGCAAGCTACGATGACTCGCAACATTCGGAAGCTTTCAGTCGGGCAAGTCGTCTACTCGGCAATGTGCCACGAAACTGGTGGCATGATCGATGATGGCACTCTCTTTCGGCTTGGAGAGCAGAACTTTCGCTGGATCGGGGGAGACGATTATGACGGAATTTGGCTCCGCCAGGAAGCTCAGCGGTTGGGCTTGCGCGCCAACATCAAATCAGCGACAGATCAAATTCATAATCTGGCCTTGCAGGGTCCGAAGAGCCGCGATCTGCTCAGAACAATTCTCTGGACAGCGCCAACTCAGCCATCACTTGATGAATTAGGTTGGTTCAAATTTACAATCGGACGGATAGGCGGTCCAACGGGAACACCGATACTTGTGTCAAGGACCGGCTATACCGGCGAGCTCGGCTATGAGATTTGGTGCCACCCGAATGACGCGCTTTCTGCCTGGGATGCAATTTGCGATGCCGGACAACCATTTGACCTGATGCTGCTTGGGATGGACGCACTAGACATGTTGCGCATTGAGTCTGGACTTATATTCAGCGGCTATGAGTTCGACGATCAAATTGATCCTTTCGAAGCCGGTATCGGTTTTGCCGTAATTCTCGAAAGCAAGCCCGATGACTTCGTCGGTAAAGCCGCACTCGTGAAGCGGAAGGCCAATCCCCAACGCGTTCTGGTCGGCCTGGTGCTTGAGGGCAATGAGATTGCTGTTCATGGTGACTGCGTTCATGTGGGACGCCATCAGGTGGGAGTGATTACCAGCGGAACACGTTCTCCATTACTTGGGAAGAACATCGCCCTATCGAGAATGGCGGTGGAGCATTCAGCAATCGGCACAACTGTCGAGGTCGGAAAACTTGACGGACACCAGAAGCGGATCAAAGCAGAGGTAGTGCGATTTCCCTTCTACGATCCTGAGAAGAAACGTCCTCGCTCATGAGCGAATGATTGGTCGATTGTGATCAGGACGCAAGCGCTAAACTGGCCATTCGGTCTGACGAAATCGGCGGTATTCTCTGCAACAATGCATCGAGTTCCTTGCGGTAGAATGAGTCTGCTAACGAAGAATCAATCTCACTTCCCTCCCACAATAAATGCCCACCACTGAAAAGCTAAACCCTAGATCACTGGCAAAACATCGCAAGCGTTTTCTGCGCTTTTTTCCGCGGGGCTTTTATGACGAGCGATATATCGACTGGGAGCACACATACAAGTCGGATGCCCACAAGCTCTGGCAGCATTTATTGAATCAGAATGAATTCAAACGATTACTTCAGCATGGCGAGTTTCCCGAGATCGCAACGCGAGCGCTGCAAGTAGAATCGAAATGCACGTTTCTTTTTTCTTTTGAGAAGATGGCACTGCGCGACGCAGTGCGCACTCCTCATGGCGCGCGCATTTTCGCTGAAGGGCTCTATGACCTGCTTCACGGGAAAGGACCGCTCAAGACCAGATTTGTTCAATGGATCGTGGCAGTTTCGGAGTTGCCCAGAAAGCAATCTCGCGTTGTGTCCTGGCCGATAGTGACCTTCTTTCCATACATCGCACAGCCACAGAAGTACATGATCATGAAGCCGACGGCAATGCGATTTGCTGCAGCGGAATTGGGTTTTGAATTGCAGTATTCTTCCAAGCCGTCTTACGCAACGTACGAAAGATTATTGAAATTTGGAGAGCTTACGAAAGAGGCAATTAAAGATTTGAAGCCACGCAACTTTCATGATGTTCAAACTTTTCTGTGGGTAATTGGCTCTTCCGAGTATGAGCGTCTCGAGCAAGAACTATTAGAAGGGCTTCGCTAGTTTTCGAACCGGGAAGCGCCGCCATCCTGACGGCAACACCTCTATCGTTGATCACTGCCAGCTCGCTCCTTCTTTTTTAACTGCAACAGAGCGTTGAGCGAAAGTCTCAGATCTTCGTCGAGAGGAAGCTGCTGTGATACCATTGTCAACTCCACAATTGCTTCATCCAAATTTTGGGTCTGCGCCAGCGCCATAGCCAGCGCTCGTTGAATTCGGATACTTTTCGGTCTCAAGATGCGCGCCAATTTGTATTCGCTCACAGCCAGCTCCGGATTACCATTTTTCAAATACAGCTTTGCTAAAGTCACGCGTGTGTCGACGTCAGTGGGCGCCTGCGCCACAGCCTTCCGTCCATAAGGCAAGGACTCACTTAGTTTGCCTTGCTCGCCTAACGCTACTGCCAGAACTATCAGTGCGTCCGAATACGTGGGATCAAGCTCTATAGCTTTATGTAGCTCAGCCTCACATTCAGTCCAACGCTTGAGGACACTGAGTGACTGACCATAACGCAAGTGAACATACGGATCGTCAGGTGCCAATTCCAGAGCCTTCTTGTATTGAGCCAACCCCTGATCAATTTTGTCTTGCGCGATAAAACCCTCAGCTAAGATTGTGTGCGAAAGTGGGAGCTGTGGATCCATCATCATTGCTTTGCTGCACTCGGCAGACATTTTCCAGTCCTGTCCTTGCATGCGATAACACTCGCCAATGAGAGCCTGCGCGATGGCGAAATTTGGTTTGTGCTTTAATGCTTGACCGTACTCGAATATTGCATTGTCGTAAAGACCCCTTAAACGGGCGGATTGCGCCAGCATGAAGTGCGCATCGGCTAACGACGGATCCAACTTTATAGCTTCCTCAAATTCGGAAGCAGCCGCCGTAAAATCCAGGAAAGCCATGAGTGCGGCTCCCTGCATGTAATGCGAAAGGGGATTTTGAGGATCAGACTTTACAGTTTCATTACTTTCTACGAATGCGTTTGTGAAATCATTTCGATCCAAATAATCATATGCACGTCGTAGATGCCCGACTGTCTCAGAATTGGACGCCGACTCTACAAACACAGGTTTCGGTATCAGCCGCACCAACGTACAGCAGGATCTTTTCTGCTTCAAAGTCTCGGCAGCGTTGGCATTAGAATGGCAGCTAGACTCTTCCAGCAGCGACATGCCTGAGAGAATTGCTAAAATCAGGCAACTCTTTGAGAATGCGGCGATGCCAATTGTCCTAAATCTCTTGATTATTTCACCCTGCTGAGGTCAGGCTCGTGGTGTAGTCGTTTCAATCCATTATCCACCATCTCTCTGACCGCTCAGGTACATCTTACAGGCGCAGTTCTGAAGAATTCGTCTTTTGGAAATCATCCTCCTACGGATCTTTCTGAAGAAAGCCTCTTAGAGACTCGAAGCTGATAATATGCGGCATGGTACCGATAAGCGGAACCCAACCGGCGCTTAACGCTTGAGACGTAGCCAGGGGTGGTATGTAAGTTCAGACACACCAATCGAGACTAAAAACGAGGCGAGAATACGGTCCATGCGGCGATTTGTTATGACTCTCTTGCTTGCCGTCTTCTGTCTTGTAGTTGGATTGGGTCTCGGCATTTGCTTCGGCCCGCAATTGCAACAAAGTGAGCCCGCCCAATGGATAGCAACGAACGCACCTTGGGCAACATCCATGATCCAGCCTGACCGTAACGGTCCGTTTGAATCGTATGCCTATCCGACCATAAAATGGCGCCCGAAACTGGTTGCCGGAGCTCCCGGGGCAATTGCTCAACTTTCAACAACCTACGACTCGGGCGCAAGGACAAATCAGCCTGGCATCATGAAGTATAGACTGACTCTATTCAAAGCGCCTGGCATGCGGCAATGCGAGGTCCAACTGCTCGATGATATGGGATTTAAGCTAACGCAATTCAATGTATCTACATTTCGTGAAGTGTCCGGAGCGCCCGACATAATGGAAGCAAGAGATAGCCTTCCATGCTCGGAAGATGATTACAAAAAGGCGCGCGAATACTCGATAAATTGAGAGGACGAACAGCCGACACTCAGGCATCGAAGACATGCACATCGCCAAAAACTTTCGTCAATTTATCATCATGCTTGTCGTAATGTCGTTTTCGTCTCAGGTTGCTATGGGCAAGCGACCAACTCCGATGAAACTGATCAAACAAGAACCAATAATTGACACTTCGATCTTTGTCAAACCATCGCGTTTCGAGATTGGGATCAAACACACAGATATCCTTTCTCCTCCGGACCCCGCAATCTTGCTGAAGGAACGTCTTCGCGACATGCGTCTTCGCGACTTACGCCTGCGCGAGCTACGTATTCGCGACATGCGCCTTCGCGAGTTGCGTGCTCGCACTGATAAGAGTGATAGTGCGCTTCGTGGCTCGGTGGCAGAAGATAACCGTCGCTCGATAATTGAGACTTTAGAGTATGGTGTTAAACCACAATTCTATGCTGACCTTTTCAAACTCATGCCGGAAACCGCTCCCGACCTGACCAGCCAAATGGAAGCACAGTTAAGTGAGTCCAAGGTAAGGCTGACTGCACAAGTAGCTCAGGCAGAGAAACTAATGAAACTGCAGTTAAGTGCGCGGCAGCCTCAGCGGCCTCTTGTACCATTGGTTCCACATTCGGACGTTACCCCAGAACTGTCCTCACAACTCAAGCAGCAACTGGCACGGGCAGAAAAGCAGCCGCGGGTACAGCCGGCACCCACGGTCGGATCCACTAGTGGCGCGGTAGAGCTGTCTAAGCAAATCAAACTACAGTTGGCGCGGTCACAGGAAGCTGAACGAGCGCAGATAGAACGCGGTAATCAGCAATTACAGCTAGCATTGGCGAGCGCTCGACAGAACGCTCCTCGGGTGCCGACACCCACCGGAATGCCTCCGAACGGTCATCCCCTACAATTCCCCAACAGTGGGGTCGTTGCCTCGCTCAATAGGCCGACAGATGATGCTCAGAAACAGATGCAAGAGCAATTAGTGGCCGCCAAATTTAAAAGACCACCTGAAGCGGACATTGCGGCGCATTTGGTGGCAGCAAAATTGCAAAGTCCGGCCGAAACGGAAGTCGCAGCAAGACTAATGCAAGCAAAGAAGAAAAATGACGCTATCGCCGCGCAGACTAAGCCACAGATGGATGCCATTGTTACCGCATTGCGCCTGCCTCCAGCCATCGACAATCCGACAATTCCAAACAGAGCTACTGCAGTTGAAGCCGTTGCCGATGCCGTCATTCCGTGGGACTTGTGGCATGCGAACTTTGCAAAACTCGCAAGAACACCACTACTGAACGCTATCAGCAAGTCCACCAATCCATCTGGTGCCAATACCGTTTCCATTACGGTCCGGCCCGATCATCATCTTGTAGTTAGCCTGACGCGAAAAAGCAATCCAGCATTTGACGAGGCAGTGTTGAACGCCTATCGCTCACTTGATGGAAATGGTGCCTTAGAATACCCAGCTGGCTCCCGACGAAAGACTGTCACGTTCTTGATTGACAACAAGCATGGGGCATCCGGCACCCCCTCCGGCGTCAAGAGCCAAACTAGCGTCGGCGATAAAGAACACACCCGCCGTTAAGAAAGGTGACTTCCCGGGAGCGCCGGCTTCCAGGGTCAATTCAAAGTTCTCATCTTCACTTAACCTGGCCTTAGCCTCTTTGCAGACATGATCCACTTGCGACCAGATTCTACGGACGCAAGTACGAACATAAACACTGAGGTGCCTATGACAGTTTTGATTGGCGCGCTGGAATTCGATGGCCTACATACAGACGTTTCTCTGCTCAGTAATACACCCGGCATATATGCCGTCCTCTGTAACAATGACGAAGAGTACGAGCTCTTAGAACTTGGTCAAAGTGACGATGTTCGCAAGCAAGTCCTTGATCAATGCAACGACTGGAAAGAAGATGGACGAGACATCGCAATTGCAGTTCATTACACAGGCGATCTTCCAGCGGATGTACGAATTGAACTCATCGATGAGATTCAACTAGAGTTCGAGCTTGAACTTGCCGCTTGATGCGGCCAACATAGAAACGCATGTAGAGCGGCGCATGGCGCTGCTAGGCGGCACAAGGGCAGCGGTCGAGTAGACCGGGGGAGTTTCACCCCCAGCCCCTCACAGAACCGTACGTGAACTTCTCAGTTCATACGGCTCATAGGTGTTCGGACAGCGGGCT
>JADYXS010000728.1 GCA_021772155.1 Candidatus Obscuribacter sp. | reverse complement strand
TCGCGGACCTGCTTGCCGTGCGGCAAGAGGTGGGCGAGTTCGTTAACGTGTCCGACGACCTGCTGGAATACGCCAACAACCTGGCCATCGCCGTGCGCCCGCAGTGCACCAAGGCGCTGGAAGGGGTGACAACCAGTGGCGTGTCGCCCCGCGCGGCAATCTGGCTGGTGCGCCTTGCACAGGCGCGCGCGTATCTGCAAGCGCGTTCCTACGTCAACGCCGACGACGTGCGCTTCGTGCTGCCCGACGTCCTGCGCCACCGTGTGTTGATCGATCCGCTGGCTGCCTTCCAGGGTGGCTGGACCCCGGAGAAGGTCACCGCCGTGGTTCTGGATTCGGTGAAGATTCCGAACTGATGGCCGTCCTGAGGTAGGACGGCTGCTACACCTGCATCCGTCTTACCTACCCAGGAGGGTCTATGATGTTCAAAGCAACTTGCAAGACGAACTCGCGGCTGACCGCGCTGCAACCATACGTGGTGGCGATCCCATTTTACGTGGGCTGGCGAACCGCACAACCGGCAGAAGGCGAACGCATCAGCCGACACACCGGAAGCGGGCTCGACTACTGCGACTTCCGCGACTACCGCCCGGGCGACAGCATGCGCCGACTGAACTGGCGCATGCTGGACCGAGCCCCTGACCGCCCGACGGTCAACGTCTACGAGGCAGAGCGCAAAGTCCAGGTGACCGTGCTCGTCGATGTCGGCCCGACCATGCTCTATGGCTCGCAAGAGCTGAACAAGCTGGAGCTGGCCGCAGTTTTGACCGGCTCGGTGCTGTCCTCGGCAATCAAGACCTGGGAAAGCGGCAGCGCCATCTGCTTCAACAAAACCGGCATTGTCGGTCGCTTGCCGCTGAAGGGCAGCTCGCTCGGCCCGGCTTTGGTTCCTGCCGTGATGGATACGGTGCTGAACGAGGGTCGCCTGCCCGGATCCTCCAACAACGGGCGGTTCCCGGGCCAGTCCTACAGCACAGGCGGTGGCTTGCATCACGCAATTTGCCAGCTGCCTACCACACGTTCGCTGGTGTTCATCATCAGCGACTTCGCCAACTTCGCAACCGAGCAAGTGCAGTCATTGCAGCGTGCGGCTTGCCAGCATGAGGTCGTCTGCCTGTTGGTGAACGACCTGCGCGAACGAGAGCTGCCCAATGCCCGCCTGCTTTCATGGCTGCCACTGCCGGCGGTGCTTGACTTGCAGGACGCCAACGGCGACCACCAGCTGATGTTGTCAACGAAGAAGAATCGGGAGCGCTTTGCCGAAGCCGCCCGACTGAAGCGCGTCGCTCTTATGGATGCCATCACGGCAACCGGAGCCAAGTGCGCAACTTTCACCACAGACGAAGAGTTCAACTCGCGTCGGATGCACATGACCCTCCTTTTCGCCGGAAGGCGCCAAGGTTCTGGTCTGGATCAACAGTACCCAACTCGCTCACCGGCCGAAGAAAGGAGCAACCCATGATTCTCTCAAACCCAACGTGGCTGCTTCTGCTCGTCGTTGCCTTTGCGGTAGCGATCGTGCTGAAGCGACATGCGTACCTGAGCGTCCCACAGCTACCAGGGACGACCGGGAGGCGGTCGCTTGGGCGACGCCTGCTGAGCGGCCTTCGCTCTGTGTTCACCCGCCCCGTCACCACCTGCCTGCCGCGGCTTCCTCGGATGCTGCTGGTTCTGGCTCTTGCCTGCGTCACTGTGGCCCTGACTGGTCCACAAGTGATCAGTCACCTGTCCCTGGACAGTACGGTCAACGGACGCGACATCATCTTTGCACTGGACTACTCAGGCTCAATGGCCGAGAAGTTCAAGGGTAAAGTTCCGCCGCTTAAGAACAAGGACCCGTTCAGCGAAGAAGCGGCAACAGCAAAAACTGGTGAGCCGACAGCGGATTCAGACACCGTTGTGAAGCCGCAGGAAGATCGACGCATTGACGCCGCTCAGGCGTTCATCCTGCTGTTCGTGGAGCGGCGCATGGAGGCACAAGGCAACGATGCAATCGGGCTGATTGCCTTCGACCAGCGCCCGCGTCTTTGCTGGCCCTTAGACCGCGACCTCAAACAGATCAGCCGTCACGGGAACTTCATTCCCAAGACAAGCGGTCCAGGCGGGCTGGGCAGCGGCACCAACTTCGGTACCGAAATGCCCGGACCGATCGATCTGGCCGCGGAGCACTTCAACAAACGCGGACGCTCTCAAACTCGAGTGTTGGTGCTTGTCAGCGACGGCGATAACAAGCTGGACGCAAAAGTGCAACAGCGGCTGGTGAAGGTAATTCGCCAGGCCGGAATGCGGTTGTACGTCGTTGGTGTCGGTGAGGTCATCGCCAAAAACGACGTCGACATTCTCAAGGTCGCCCGTGAAGTGGACGGCACAGTCTTCCGCGTCGAGCGCGCAGAAGACATGGAGAAATGCTTTCAGACAATCGACGCGCTCGAGTCGTCGCCGGTGCCGGTGACGACTAACCTGCTCCATGAGGAGCTCTTCTACATCCCACTGGCGCTGGGCCTCGCCCTGTTCCTGGTGTGGCTGTCCCTTGAAGCCATTCTATACGGCAAGTGAGCCGAAGGAGATTGATATGTTCAAGAAAATCCGTCAAATCGCCTCATCTGCCGTCTCCAGCAACTGGTCGCTGAGGATTGGCTTCATGGCGTCACTGCTTCTGCTGTCGCTGGGCGGCTTCCGCCTGGCGTACTTCACCTTGCCCATGTGGCACGGCAACTACGAATACGCCGGCACGCGCATGGATTACTACAGCTCCGGCGATTCAGACGAGAACAACCATCCGCTGGAGATGAAGGAAACTGTCTGGAGCAAGATGGAGCAAGGCGCGGTCCATCTTGCCTGGCAGTCCGGCGACTTCCTGATCGGCAGTCGCAGTCAGGCTCTGTTCAACAGCGCCACGCTGCAGTACCAGGCAGCCGACTATGCCGGTGCGCGCTTGCGGTTCGAGAAGGCATACACCGAACTGTGTGACAACCAGGGCGCGGTGTCACCAGGCAATCGCAAGCAGGCGAGCCTGATTCAAACCATGATCGGCAATTGCTGGGACAACGCCGGCAAGAAGGAAAACGCTGCCCCGTATTACGAGCAAGCGTTGTCCCTGGACCCACAGAATCTGCTGGCGACGTGGCTGCTCGAGCGGCTTCAAGACAGCAGTGGCGGTGGCGGTTCCAAAAGCGACAAACCAGACGACAACCCCAAACCCGCAGCACCCCGCAAGCGGATCTAGGAGAACAGTATGAATCTGCATTTCCTTAACCTGCCTGGGTTCTGGCTGCTGGTGCTGGCTCCGCTTGCTGCGGGGCTGGTCTGGCTGGCACGAATCCGCAACCGGCAGATCGTGCGCCAGTGGGGCACGGAGCGTCACAGCAATCAGTACGACCGCTCCGCCACGGTGCGGGCGTACTGGTGGAAAGGCGTGATGGTCACGGCAACGGTCACGGCCGCAACGCTGGCGATCATGCGACCATCACTGCCCAACGCCACTTCGGAATTCCCCGCTGGCACAGCCGATGTGGTGATGCTGCTGGATGTAAGCAAGAGCATGGCGGCCCAGGATTGCGACGGCAAGACCCGTCTTGCCACGGCGCGCGATGTGGTGAAAACCAGCTTGCTGCCCTCTCTCAACAACAACCGCGTCGGGCTGATCCTGTATGCCGGCAAGCCGGTGCCGCAGGTATTCCTCACACCGGAACTGGAGAACGTTTACTGGCTGCTGGACAACGAAGTCAAAATCGCCAGCGCTCCCGGAGAAGGTAGCGCACTTGGGGCGGCGTTCTCGCTTGCCTTTCGCTACTTCGATGTCGACAGCAAGGCCGATCCGAAAAGCGGAAAGAAGGAACGCGACAAAATCATCGTGCTGCTATCAGATGGTGGCACGGACGACAGCACCAAGTACGAAGAGATCGTCGCCGGTTGCAAGAAACGGTCGATCAAAGTGCTGGTGTGCGGTCTCGGACAGACGACACCGGCGCGTATTCCGGTGGCTGAACTGCCCAACGAAGACAAGTTGCTGGCAAGTAGTCCGTTCTACAAAGTGGATGGTCAAGACGCCACAACATCGCTAGACGAGCAGCTCCTGAGCCAGCTCGCCAAGGCGTGCGAGGGTTCTTACGTTCACGTCAATAATGCCGGCGACGCCCGGTTCGAACGCCTCGTCTCCGGCGTCGAGATGCATACGCGCATCTCGGAACAGGAGTTGTTCTGGTACCCGACGCTCGCGTGCTGGGTACTCATGCTGGCTTCGGCGATTGCCACCAGACGCGGTACCAAAGGCACCGCTTCTAATCAAGTGACAGCGCCTTTAGAAGGAGACGTCTAATGCGATTCGTGAAACTCTCTCTAATCGCCATTGCCAGCACCGTGGTCATTCTCGGCGCTGCGGCGTGGCTGTCCAAGAACAGTGACCCGGAATGGCCACACTTTCCCGAGGTTGCCGAAGGCGCAGATGCCAAGCCACAGATCCTGCTCGAGTACGACGAACCGTTCGACTTCGGCTATCGCACCGGCAACCTGATTCCGATCAAGGTGCTGGTGAAAGTGCCGGCGAATGCTTCCATCGAACCCGACACGCTGGCGGTCAACGGTGACATGCAACTGGTCGGCAAGCGAACGTTTTCGCAAAGGGCCGAAGACGGAACGAAGTACTATCGCTTCGACTGTGAGTTGCGCAATTTCGTGTACAAGCCAAAGCTCCAGGCGAAAGCCGGGCTGGCTTATCGGATGAACAGCGACAACCAGGTTCGGCTTCTGGAGACCGAGTCCATCGAAATCTACCCGTCCAAGACCTTCGACGGTCGCAAGATGGGGCACCCGAAGGACCCGGTGCTTAAGCCGTCTCAGGGTTATCACGGTCACATCACCATCTCCATGATGGTGCTGGGACTTGGCGGCATGGCCTTCAGTGCGGTAACTCTCTTCCGGCGCAAACGAGCTTTGCGCCGGGCGAAAGAGCCGCAGGCAGCCAAGCCGGTCGAGGACAACCCCTGGACCAAGGCGAAGGCCGCTTTCGACGCGGTCATCGCCGGCGATATCAGCGAAGACCGGCTGCGTGAGCTGGTCCGTTGCTTGCGGACGGCATACAATGTCGCGCAAACCAGCTACGGCAATCTGCAGGAAAACTTCGGCGAGCATGCTTGGAACCAGCCACTGGGCGTGGTCCTGCAAATTTGCGAAGATGCCTGTATCTGGCGCAAAGCGCCGCTCACGGCGGTCGATCTCGAACTGCTTGCCTCCCATCGCAAGCTGCTGGCGGGCGTCAACTAGCCAGTTCACTTCCCCTGGAACCGCACCACTCCGGTGCGGTTCCCTCTTTCTCTTTGTTCAGGAACCTGACAGTGAAACAGTATTTCTTCGCAACCTTGGCGTTGCTTTCCGTTTTCCTTTGCGGTTGCAGTGGCGAGCTAACTCAATCAACTCCGGCGGTTCGCGTCATCAGTGTCGATCTGTCCAGTACCAGCGTCACCGATGATTCGCTCGCCGGACTGAAAGACTTGTCGACGGTGCAATGCCTGGATTTGTCCGGCACCAGCATTACCGATGCTGGTTTGGCTCAACTTCGCAATGCCCCGAAACTGATCGACCTCGACCTTGCAGGAACGCAGGTCACAGACGAGGGGTTGAAGCATTTGCTGGTGCTCAAACACTTGAAAGTGCTCAATCTCAGCGATACCCAGGTAACCGATGAAGGCATGCGCACGCTCCGAGAAATGGAGCAACTAACTTCAATTCGGCTGAACAACACCTGTGTCGCTGATGCCGGCACCTGGCAGCTGCATTCTTTGCCGAACCTGCGACTTCTAAGTCTTTCCGGCACTGCCATCACCGGAAAGAGCATTAAGAAGTTAGCCGGCTGCGACACTCTCGAGAGCCTGATTCTGAGCAACACAGCAATCGATGACAGCTGGATCTACTGGTTGCATACTCTCGATTCCCTCGATGCGGTGTGGCTTGACGGGACAAACGTCACTGACGAAGGAATGGCGGAACTGTATCGCTGCCAGAAACTGCAATACCTGTCTCTGGACAACACCGCGATCACAGACCGGTGCGTCCATGAACTTAGCTCAGTCAAATCACTCAATCACGTCTCGATGAGGCATACGAAAATCACCCTTTTCGGCTGGATCCGTTTACAGTCACTTCGTCCCGACATCCGCGAGTGGAGTTTCTAGAAAAGTTCCCATTTGGAAAGGAAACAGAATCGATGATTCGACCGGAAAAAATCTCCCGGGTCACAGTCGAGCCAGTTCTCAACAACGTGCCGGGAAGCCGCGGAATGGTAATTCTCACCGACGCGTTCAAAGACCCGGCGGAAGCGGTCCGCGTCATGCTCGCGGCAACCCGGGGCAGGCGACCAACATCGCCGCACGCCTGACTGTTAAAGCCTTCCAGTTGGTGCCAACGACCCCAAAGTCGAACCGCAAAACTGCAACTTCTATCTGACGTCAGCTAAAGGTACTCGACGCTTACTTAAAGCACCGAATACTTCCGGCACAATTTCGAAGAAAGTAGGTCTTACGATGCGATGGTCATTTACGATCCTGTGCTGCGGCTTGCTCGCGGTGCTCTCCTCCGGCTGTGGGACAAAGTCCGACAAGCAGAAGAAGGCACTCCCGACGATCAACCGCGGCGTGATTGC
>JADYXS010000727.1 GCA_021772155.1 Candidatus Obscuribacter sp. | reverse complement strand
CCGGCCAGCATAAAGATGCCACCAAAGAAGGTGTACAAAAGGAATTTCATAGCGGCGTAAGAACGTCGCGGACCGCCCCAAATGGCGATCAAGAAGTACATCGGAGCCAGCTCCAATTCCCAGAAGACGAAGAACTGTACAAGGTCCAGAGAAACAAATGTACCGAGAATGGAAGCTGTGAGAAGCATCACCAAGCTGTAGTAAAGCTGCGATCTTGTCTCGCCATATTTTTTGCTTGCGACGATTGCCATCAATGTGACGATGGTTGTGAGTAAGACCAGGCACAAACTCATGCCGTCTATGCCGACGTGATACTCAACCGGGAAAGGCGTCTTGAACCAAGAAATTCTGTGGATGAACTGCATTCCGTGACCAGGGCTGAAGTTCAGCGCGAGATATCCTGAAATGAGTAGCATTACCCAACCCAAAACGATCGCGATATTGCGCGATGCCTTGGCCGGACAAAGTGGAATCAACAACGATCCGATGATTGGAATCAGAAGCAGAATTGTGAGTACTGGATTCATGGACGGTGTCCTTCGAATTCGGTGGTCTCTCTTGACCACTAGTTCTTGCAAGCGTGCCCAGTATAGCTATAGCGAGCTTTACTGTGCCAACGGAAACGGCAAGAAACAACCAGATTGAAGAATTATTGAAACACAAAATAATTTCAGCTTTACAGCACTAGCTGACGCGGCTAAATTCCCGCAGTCAAGCCTGTATATTGTACTGGCGTGATTATCGGTTCACGAAACCAGCCAACCGCGTGAGGAGACCACCTTGCCACCTTCCCTGATTCTGCACAACGCGTACTGGATTGTGCTTCTGCCATTCCTTGCGGGCGCATTAATCATCTTGTTGCCATTTCTAACCGAGATGGTGCCAGCTCTCCCACGCATCGCCAGAGACACCCGCGGCTGGAAACTGTTTTCAATGGGCCTGTCGGTCGGTGCCGTGACTATCGGCTTCGTTCATTCAATCCTGGCATTCGACGTTCTGGCCAAGACTGGGATTCCCTACGTAGCAGACACGATATGGTTCGATTCGGCATCGTTCAAGTTGACAACAGGATTGTTGATCGATAACTTGGCAGTCGTCATGTTGGTCATCGTCACCACAATAAGTTTGCTGGTCCAAATCTACACTCATTCATATATGAGAGAGGACCCCGGCTATTCACGGTTCTACGCTTACCTTTCTTTGTTTACTGGCTCGATGTTGGGACTTGTCATATCGACCAACTTGTTCCAGATGTATTTGTTCTGGGAACTGGTGGGGGTTTGCAGTTACTTTCTAATCGGATTCTGGTGGTACAAGAAGAGCGCTGCGGATGCTTGCATGAAGGCATTCATCGTAAACCGCATCGGAGACTTCGGCTTCTTAATCGGTATTCTGATGTTGTTAGCCGCAACATGGGGCTATTGGACAGCACACCCCACACACGGCATCCTCGCGTTTTCCGACCCACACAGTCACATTGACATCACTAATGCGATTCGATGGGCTCTTGATCCGGCTAACAACACGCACCTTACAACTGCCGGACTGACAATAATTGCTTGCCTGATGTTCTTGGGTCCAATGGCTAAGTCCGCGCAAATGCCGCTGCACGTGTGGCTGCCGGATGCGATGGAAGGTCCAACACCTATTTCGGCGTTGATCCACGCGGCAACCATGGTCGCCGCCGGTGTTTACATGGTGGCACGGGCGTATCCCATTTGGCTTAACTGGGCAAATCCGGCGATGCCTACACCAGTTGGTTCTGACGCTCTTGCATGGGTCGCCTTCATCGGTGGATTCACCGCGTTGATGGCTGCCACCATTGCCATGAGCCAGTTCGACATCAAGCGCATTCTTGCCTGGTCCACCGTATCGCAACTTGGTTATATGTTCGCCGGTCTTGGCGTTGGAGCCTACACCGGCGGGATGTTCCACCTTTTCACCCACGCATTTTTCAAAGCCATGTTGTTCCTTTGTAGTGGTGCAGTTATTCACGCACTTTCCGGAGAACAAGACATTCGAAAGATGGGTGGTCTGAAAAAAGATCTGAAGTGGACACGTTGGTGCTTCTTGATCGGCTGTATGGCCATCATGGGCTTGCCCGGGTTTAGCGGATTTTTCTCTAAAGACGAAATCATCGGGGCAGCATGGAGCGCAGAAAGACATGCACACCATTTGCCGGTGCTGTCAGCCGTCCTCATCCTCACAGCCGGTCTCACCGCCTTTTACATGTTCCGCGCCTACTTCATGACCTTCAGCAATGAATATCGCGGAGACGTTCATCCGCATAAGGAAAAGAACCTCACCACGCTCACAGCACCACTGGTGGTGCTTGCCATTCCGTCCATTTTTGCTGGCTGGGTAGGTTTTGCCCCAGCCGGATGGGCGCATTTCGGAGCACTGGCAGAAAGCCCGTTCGGGTTGTTTGTCCACTGGGGTGAACCGGGGCCGGTGCACTGGAGAATCATGATAGTTACAGTCCTTTGCTCCTTAGCCGGATGGGCAGTGGCTGCGAAGCTTTATTGGAAACGCGATGCGCATTTCAACACGACGTTTACCACAAAATTACCTGGGCTCTACCAGTTTTCCTTAAACCGTTGGTACTGGGACACTTTGTATCTGAAGGGAGCTCAGCTATTCCTTTATGCGTCCACTGCCGTCTGGACAATCATCGACAGCTGGATCGTGGATAACTTCGTCAATATGGTCTCCAAAGTCACAGCGCTGTTTGGAAACACACTTCGCTATTCGGAAAACGGCCGCGGTCAGTATTACGCGCTGGTAATCTTCGCTTGTGTAGCAGGCATCAGCTTCTTCGTTTACGTCATTCGTCCCTGAGGAAACTGAACAATGGCACACACTTCAGATACGACCGAACACGAAAGCGGACATGGGCATGACGATCATGACCACGGACATGGCGGCGGTCAGTCACTCGGATTCGAGACAATTGCCGAAAACAGTGCAGCCGACGGACTGCTGAAAATGCTGGCTGGGTTCACTTTTCTCGGACTCCTTGTCTTCGTGGGCATTATGGTTTCAACCTGGCTTCATCATGAAGAGCACCCAGCTGCGGAAACACAGACGGCACCGCAGGGCAGTCCCTCCAGCGTCACTCCGGGCGGCTCGCACGGCAATGCTGAGCATCCCTAAGTCCGTTTAATAGTCAAGCTGAAGTTTGTTAAGTCCAGCCTGGTGAGTCTTTCAGGCGAGCCGTTACTTTTGTTGTCATTAAGAATAGTGATCGCGCCGGGTACGGATATGCAGTCAGAGGATTATGCTATTGTATCGACTCAGTACTGTGCCTGATTTAGGCCCTGCTGAGGTCTTCAGAAGCTCACCACGTAAGGGTTCGAGTCCGCTCCGATTTTGGTTCGGGTTCAAGTTCTCGGCTCGGCTGACAGCCATCTGAACAGTCAGCGATATTCTGGTGATTGAGATTCTTGGGCGTAACCTCGTGTTTGCGGGGAAGGAGAGAAAAGAGGAAATGCACGAAGTAACTGTTGGAATTGGGGGCGCAGCCGGAGACGGACTTGATAAGTCCGGCGACACACTAGCGAAAACCGCTGGACGGCTCGGACTGCATGTCTATGCCTACAACAGCTATCAGTCCATCATCCGCGGCGGACATATTTGGCTGCGCGTGCGGATTGGGCAAGACAAAGTTTATAGCCACGGTGACAAGCTCGACGTTTGTGTAGCTTTAAACCAGGACACTTTGGAGCGACACGCAGGCGAAGTTAATGCCGGTGGTTGCATCACATTCAACGCCGACAAGCTAAAGTGCGACCCGTCCCTGGTTCCTGCCGATGTGCAAGTGCTGGGTGTGCCTATGGCACAAGTGACTGCAGAAGTAGCTAAAGAACACGGCGCGATTCAACCAATCATGCAGAACACTGTAATGATGGGCGTTGTGATGGCAGTTACAGAAATCGATTTCTCGGAAGCCGTTGAAGTCGTACGCGAAACTTTTGCCCATAAAGGCGACAAGATTATCAACCTGAACCTTGGCTTGCTGAAAGCAGGCTTTGATTGGGCCAAAGCAAATAGCAAACCCGTATCAAAGTCCTGGACGTTCAGCAGAAAGCGTCGTCCATTCTGTACCGGTAACGAAGTAATCGCGATTGCCGCGGCAGCTGCCGGTTGTAAATTCTACTCGGCTTACCCGATGACACCGGCTTCGACCATTCTTCACTGGATGGCCAATCATGCTGAAGAAGCAGGGGTCTGCGTCAAGCAGGCAGAAGACGAGCTGGCTGTTGTTAACATGGCAATCGGCGCCGCACTCGGCGGCGTACGCTCAATGTGCGGCACTGCCGGTGGTGGCTTCGCTCTTATGACTGAAGCAATCGGTATGGCCGCTATCATGGAAGTGCCAGTCGTTATTGTAGAAGTACAACGTGGCGGACCATCGACAGGCTTGCCGACCAAGACTGAACAAGCGGACTTGAACCAAGTCTATGGGGCATCACAAGGCGAGTTCCCGCGCTTGATCGTCCACCCATTCGATATCGCTGACTGTTTCGCTACCACTGTTGAAGCCTTCCACCTGGCAGACAAATATCAACTTCCGGCGCTAATCATGTCCGACTTGATGCTGTCCGAACATCCTGAGACTGTTGAGCCGGAAGTCTTCCGTCACGACGTTGAGATCGACCGCGGCAAGCGAGTAACGGAATGGCCTGCTGGCACCACCTTCAAGCGATTCACACTCGCCACCGAAGATGGTGTGTCCCCACGGACGATACCAGGTACGCCAAACACCATTTTCACATCTGGCAGCGATGAACACGACGAGCGAGGAATTCTCATCTCCGACATGTTCACCAACACCGCAATCCGCCGCAAGATGATGGAAAAACGGATGCGCAAGGTTGAGTTCATGCTCAAAGAACTTACACCGCCCAAGCTGGAAGGTCCGGCAGATGCCGAGCTCACACTGGTCGGCTGGGGTTCCACCTACGGCGTAATTCGCGAAGTTGCTGCGCTGCTTACAGCAGAAGGCATTAAGACGAACTACGTAATCGGTAAGTACCTCGCCCCGTTCCATGTCAAAGAGTGGACAGAATTACTCGGCAAGTGCAAGAAGAAGATCTCTGTTGAAGCAAACTTCACCAGCCAGTTCGCGCGGCACATCAAAGCTGAGACCGGAGTTTCGATGGACGCTTTCGTCAACAAATACGACGGCGAGCCACTGGAGCCAAACTGGACTATAGATCGTATTAAAGAGATCATCGCAGGCAAGAAAGTCGATCTTTCCGTGTCCGAAGAAGATGCAAAAGAGATCGCTTATCACTACCTCCGCACTCACTTTGCAGAAAAACAACGTCCTGCAAAAGCAGTACTCGACAGTAAGAACGGCAAAGGCGAAGCCATCTGGCGCGTCGAACTTATCGAACGCGCAACCGGCAAGAAATCAGGAGAGATGACGGTCGGAGCCGACACAGGCGCAACTTATTCGTATGAACCCGTCCTTGAGCCTGTAAAAGCTTAAATTCGCCACGCCAGAGAAAGAGAGGTTTTTGAGAAAATGGCAACAGTTATAGAACTTCCGCTGGAAGCATATAAAGGTCCAGTCGATCCAGACTGGTGTCCTGGATGTGGCGACTTCGGCGTATTGCGCTCGTTGCAGACAGCAGCAGGAAAGTGTGGCATTCAGCCTCATGATTTGCTCGTTGTATCAGGCATCGGCTGCTCGTCGAACTTGCCGGGCTTCATCAAAGCATACGGAATTCACAGCTTGCACGGTCGCTCAGTTCCGGTAGCTACCGGTGCTCACCTTGCAAACACAGACATGAAGACTGTCATCACAGGTGGTGACGGCGACGGCTACGGGATTGGTGTCGGACACTTCATCCACGCCATGCGCCGCAATCTCGATGTCACCTACATCGTGATGGACAACCAGATTTATGGCCTGACTACCGGTCAAGCTTCACCGACAACCACCCGCGGTCACAAGACAAAATCCACGCCTAAGGGCAATGCGGAAATCCCACTGAATCCACTGGCGCTGGCTATCACGGCTGGTGCATCATTCGTGGCTCGCGGTTTCTCCGGCGAACCAGCTCAACTCCAGAGCTTGATGCAACAAGCGATGCAGCACAAGGGTTTCGCGATCATTGATGTGTTCAGCCCATGCGTCACATACAACAAAGTGAACACCTATCCTTGGTTCAAAGAGCGTGTTTACAAGCTGGAAGACGAGAACTGGGATCCAAGCGATCCGATGGAATCTCTCAAGAAGAGCTTCGAGTGGGGCGACAAAATTCCGCTGGGCGTGCTCTACAAAACCGAGCAAGTAACTTACGAAGATACAGAACCGGTTCTGCAGCGCGGCGCTTTGGTCAAACAACCGATCGGCGTGAACGCTGCCACGATGAAGCAATTCGTCGACGAAATGTGCTAATCAACCAAACAACGTCTTATCAAAAAAAGCGCCCGCAACTGCGGGCTTTTTTTTGCGCATTGGCCAAGTCAATTCGGCCGGCAAAGCCTTCGAACCCGAGACTCAGCGATTGCGAATCAGAGGCACTAACTTGGACTGGAGCTTAAGCGCGCCCGAGGCATTCAAATGCTCGCCGTCGGCAAAATCGTCCAAACTGAAGCTGTTAACTCCGTCCAGATTTAGGAACGAAGCACCATATTCGGCCGATATAGCAGAAAGAGTACTCAGGTAAGAGCTATAAAAACCGGCCGGCAAAAGATCCAGGTTGCTGCTGGTCAGCGGCATGTTCACGATTACAACTTTAATTTGCAACTGTCGGCAACCGACAAGAATCCGTTTCAAGAAGGTAAGCTGACCGTCCAGTTGTGCAAGACCAATGCCTTTATAAGCCTCCACGTACTCAAGACTGGCTTTCTTGCTAGCAGCAGGCTGAGTGGGAGGCTCTTTTGGTGCCTGCCCAATCAACTGACGAGCGATATTAACCAGCCGATGACCACCTGAAAGAATTTGCTTGAAGAGAAGCTGTTGAAGCAGCTGCCTCTTGTCATAGAGAAACACCTGTTCAGAAAACCAAACTTGAGCGTCTCGAAAATCGGATACGGCAAATTCAGAGCGCTCCGACGGACGCAGTCCGAACCGGGTCAGAGCATAGAAGTTAGCACTCTTTTGCGGAGGAAGATAGCGAAAGTCATAAAGATCCCGCGGCTGAATTCCGATCACAATTACCTTCGGCTTCCAGTCACCCTTGAGGTATCGCTCAAAGTAGAGGTAAGAATCGGATAGCAACGCGTACGGTGTGGCCAAACTGATCAATTGAATCGAGGCCGCATCGCTTCCAAGATTTTTCGCCAGGCTGTCGCAGTGATGGTAGAAGAAGCGGGCCGAGCTATCTTGATCATTTGGCCGATCCAATCGCCAGAGCGGATCTTCTAACTGCGAAGTACCCAGAATCACCACATCCGGATTGGGATTCTGTTTGTGCAGATAAGCTACAGCAGAATCCACGCACTTTTGCCCATTTGGCTGTAAACACCAGGCCCAGAAACTGAGGTCATTAATGTGATCGAGCAGTTCAACGGACTTTCCAGCTCTCGCCTGCTCGACGGAACTTGCAGGAACTTGCAGATATTTGCAATAAAGTGCACGCAGACCTAGATTCAGGCAGACAAAAATGAGTAAGGCAATTGGAAAAAGGCTCTTCATACGATCATGGCTCTGAGCGCTCGTCTAGTTGACTCTTAGTAGCATGCTCCACTTTAACATCGTCTTTGTTGACTTGGTAAATTCTCCCGATCGGGGTTTGAAAAACTAGATGCAGCGGATAGGAAGAAACGTCCAAATTTTTCTCAGTGATGACGTGCGTAACTCCCAATTGCTTGACGTGCTTCAATGCCTCTTCATTAGTGCGTATCGGTAGAAGAGGCAATTCGCCGAATAATTCGCCTCGAACCCTTACGTAAGGCTTGTCCAAATAGTAAGCCACAAAAGTAGGCCACGAATTAGAACGGGGCGCAGTCACGAGCACCGAACGGACCTCGTCGGAGCTGTTAATGTAGGCGAATAAGTCCGCACCAAGAACGTTCTTTTCAAAGTAGGTAGCGCGTTGCTCAGCAGACAGCAATGCCAGCACGCGCGGTGAATCAACTGAGATCAGGTAAGCCAATCCGTATATCATCGGAATCAGAAGCACACTCCACGCCAACACACGTGTCTGTCGTTTGACGCTCGCGAAGCAGTACTGAAGCCCTTTTGAGGCCAGAACAAACAGGACTATGACCCCCGGTATGAGATATCGAGCCTCTCTGTCTGACACAAACCAAATCAGTGTCAGAAGCGTTGCCCAAAGAACAAAGAACTTTACCTCCGGCCTCTGCCTGGACTGCCAGATACCAATCGGACCGAAGGCCAGAGGAACCAGTCCAAAACCTCCGGCACCAGCGAAATTGTCCGTAAAATACGTAAATTGATAAGGCAGAAGGATTAGATTTCCAAACCCACCGCCCATGCCACCACCCTTTATGGCAGAAAAGCGGAAGAACTCATCAAAGTACCCGGCAGGAACTGCACTTGCACTCATGAAGAGCCGTTGCACCACACCCGGCGGTGGATAAATGGGCACACCTAACTCAATCCAGTTTCGTAGATACCAGGGACATCCGACGAAACAGACAACCGGCAAAAAGCGACCAATCAGCAGTCCCGGACTCTTCCCCAAAAACACTAGCATCGAAATCAATGTGACCGCGGTGGTGATGCTGCCCGTGTACTTTGTACTCATAGCAAATCCACACATCACCGCCGTTGCAACTATGGCACTTGGCCCGGCTATGGCAAAGCGCAAAGCGGCAAGAGCAAAAACTGTCAATGGAACGTCAACGAAGTACTCAATGACTGTGCAATTTACCAGCGGTGCCAAAGCGACTGCAGCAACGACCCATGCTGAGGTTTGCCGCCCGGCTTCCAAGACGCGGCAGCAGGACCAGACTAAGACAAGCAGCGCAACAAAGAAAATAACTCCGATCAAGGAGGGAGCGATCTTACTTTTCAGTATCAAGCAAAACGCAAATAATGTCTCCACCAAACTCGGGTAAGCAGTCGGAAAGCAGTCAGCCAAAGGTTTGATGATGCCGGTTCGAACCCAGACTACCGGACCAAGCAAGTGGTAATAAATTCCATCGTGTGCAATGGTGCCGGCCGGTTCGGTAAGGCCAGCCACTGCGAGTAATAGGACGACAAAGGAAGCAATTGCCAAAGGCGGCGCAAGGAGGCGCCAATCATCGGCCAATTTCCAAACTTTTGGTAAATGCGCCCTCAGGCGGAAAACACCGACCAAAGCCATAATCCCAAGTGCAGGCTGCAGCCAGGTCGACGAAAAATTGAAGCAACCAATTGCAAAGGCACCAATACTAATTGCCCCTAACCCGGTTAGGCCATCGACAGTCATCCGTTCAGCAAGTGATGCGGACGGATTGAGCGCTTTTGAAGTTGTGCCGAGAAAGGCAAAGGACGCCAGTAGAATCAATCCAGCGACCGCTATAGCCCATATTTCTGCCGGCAACAAGATGCTAATGCCCCCAGCTTGGAAGTTTAATCAAGTTGGAAACGGTGTGGATACTCAGCAAATTTATAGCGACAAAATTCACCAGTACATAGGCAAGCCACCATTCGATTCCAATAATTACTCGAAATGACTTCATGGCCATTGTCACCTCTGGTGCAAACAGGAAGTCTATCAACAATCAACTGATCAAGACAATGTCCGTGGGCAAGCCTGCTGAAGCTTCAACCAGTCATCGGCACCATTTGACAACTTTTGGAATGTAAACGCGTCATCCTTCATCGCACAAACAGCTTTGTGCAATTCAGGACCGTTGGATCAACGGGAGGGGCAAGCCCCTCGCCTACGATTTCCAACGTGATCGTTCAAGCTGGACCACTAGGACTTGCCACTTCAGGCTATCGGTCGAATTCCTTGAATACTCTTTGCATCCCTTGTGCAACAGAGCAGTACGCTTCGAAGGCAGCGTCGAAATCGCGGTCCAGATCGAGCGTTCTTCCCATTTGGCGATCGTAGGTGGTGCATTGGCCGACGCGTTGCATCACACGCAAGTAATCCCAAGCTTTGTCAAACACAAGCTTTGCTGAATTCTGACTATCAACCAACGATACATGAAGCCCGGCTGAGTTATTGAGAATCGATATCTGAACAGCAGTAGACGTTGATGTCAGTTCAGTGACCTTCCCAATGTAAAGCCGAAATGCCAGCAGTATAGCTCGATCTAGCAATTGCTTTAGCGGATTCTGACGCCGTCCCAGCGTTAACGGCATGTCGTCCGATGACATGTCAGCAGCATCTAACTTCGGATCGAAATCCCGCAAGGCTTCAATCACCGGAAGTCTCTGGCTTGGGTTGAATTTCAGTTCGAAGTCGTAACTCATGGCCAATATTCTACCGCTGGTAGAAAACAATTAGGAGACATTCTCCCAGGCTGGGCCACCATATCTGATACCAAGGAACTGAAACGTTGCCATGCAGCAATGGTTCATTCAGATAGTTAGTGCCAATTACAGGGCTCTAAACGGTAAGCGCTGTTATTAGTCCAAGAAACCAGAACATCACTACGCAGGTCACAGTCATTGTTCGAACTGAACAGCGTATGACTTTCAAAGCAATCGGAACCGATAGAAAACAAAGCGCCAAACCCGTTGCCGCCGCCGTTGATTCAAGAGACGGGTAATTACCGGCGGTCAATCCATTAGCGTGAGCAAGGCAAAAAGAGACGGCAAACGGTACAAGCGACCAGAGGACCGCAATGCCCGCTCCGGTGAGCAGGTCAAATGGTTTGTTTAACTCGGTCGTCGCATACATCTTGATGGAGACCGGTTTCTTACCCTGCTGTTGAAGACTCATCATCGTCGCTGTCACCCTATCGCTACTTGTGCCACGAACACCGTTTTGTTCAGTTTCTACAGATTAGAGGTAGAATTTGGCGAAATTCGGTCAGCCGTGTGACAAATTTATGGCATCCAGCAGGGAACAACTAAATGGTCTGTAGGGAGCGCAGCCAGCTTTATGATCCGCCAGCTAGTCCCGTGCATATTAATAGCATTCATGCTGGCCGCCGGCCCATCGCTGGCGATGCCCGACATAGACTTTCAGGTCCCGGACCCTCGAACAGAGCCGGCCCAGGCACATGCTGCGACCGATATTTTTGTCGACCTCGATCTTTCATCCGGCAGAGAATGCGTACCATCTGCAATGGCCTTCGAAGCTGAAAAATGGAAGCAGCCGACGATTCTACTTGATGAAGGCGACAGCGTTCGCACCGCCAGCAAGCATTGCATGTTTACTGCGGCTGAATATTTTGCCGCCAGGCAAGTGATGAACAACAAGCCCCAACTTGAGCTGACCATTCACGGCATCGCCAAGTCCGGCTCAATCATTTTCGATGAATATACGGCCAAACATTGCCGCAATATGTACGTGCCAAAGAAAGTTGTGCTCGTCCAGAATGCAACCACACATCCGGCAGTCAATATCCAAGGAGAGCTGCACATCGGCGGCGCGTACATGGTGACCGGAAAGGCACAAGACTGCAGCATCAAGGCCAAACGCATCAAGCTAAATTCAGATTCGTCAATAACAATCTCGTCACCGCACATTAACAGGCTTAGCTTGATATCAAAAGAAGTGGAGGTGCAAGCTAGAGAAACACCAATACGGCAGGAGTCGTCTGCAGCTGACTCCACCATAAGTGACACCGTATATTCAAAAGACAAACGCGGTTACAAACACGTAGAGGCTGTTGTGAACAGCAACTATGTTCTCAAAACAACACAGACCGATTTGGTCCACTCGCCAGAAGAATTCATACCTGTGGAAGGTCAGGATGAAGCTGTGGAAGTCGGCTTGTATCGGCAGCAGCGCGAATCCTGCCAACTCAAGCGCAAAGAATAGTCAGATGGACGTAGTCACCCGTGCAAGAACAGTCACCGGCGCAATGAATCCAAATCGGCGAAGTGGGCCGCCCGGCTGTATTTGCGGATTGGCGTTGATACGTCCGTTAATCGTTATCGGCACTTCGACTGTCAGACGATATCTACCATAGACTCGGAGGTTAACTCCAGGCGCTATCGACATCACATAGCCGGGCTGTCGAAAACCACTATTGCCACCAATAAGATCGCGCGTTGGAATTCCTTCCCAACGGTACGAACCCAGAAGTCGAATTCTCTTCAACCCAGAAAATCGCTGACTCCCTGGAACTGGTGTCGACAACGTGGCCTTCAAAGAATAGCTATCGGCAACGGTGTTGGTTAACGCTCTGCTATCAGCCTGCCCAGCAAGACCGAGCGATGTGATCGCAGAGGCAACACCATTTGTATTGCGCGGATTGACAAGATAATTGGCAGTCAGCAAAACATTGCTGCCTTTCAACAGATGCTGCCCATTGAACGTTTTAAAAGCTATGGCTTCAAGAATTGGGCCGGTACCTCCATCTCCCGGAGCAATAGAATTCGGAAGGATCGATTTACGTGCGAAAACTCCCTGTACGTTTGGATAAAAAGCGTCCGGCCCGGGATTGCCCGTCGGCACTTTCAGTCCGACTCCAAGTGCAACGTTGGCGCTCGGATGTTTTTTGGGATTGAGCAAAAAGCTACGCGCCAGCACGGTCAAATCACCGATGCCGGCTCCCGGCAATCCGTAACGACCACCACTTCCGGGCGGAATTAGAAATGAAATTCTATTCAAAACCAGTGGCACACTTGCGCTGAAGCTTACTCGATCATTGAGGCTATAGCTGCCAGTTAAATCGACTGAGTTAAGCCATTCCTTTGGCCTCAGCAAGTTTGTCAGCGGCTGATTGACGCGCGCATTATCAAACAGCTTATCTGAATACGACTGCCTGTAGCCGACCGATATCTGAAATTTCTTCTGCCCTGATTCTGTTCCCAACACGGGGACCACGCCTCGGGGAGCCGGTCAGCCTTGTCCGCGAGCAGCCTGCCCGATAAGCAACATGCAGCCGACGGCTGAAACAACAGAAATGGTGCGTATATACCTAAAGCGGCTCAAAATCTTCGATTCTAGCTTGCAATTAGACTGTAACACGAATGTTTGGCACCAGGTTACCGCCAAAGCCTGAAATCAGGCCCCACAACCTGTTACCGGCTTTTGCCGAGCGGTATTTAGTTAGGCAACACGGACCGTTCCGTCGGTGACACTGCCGGCCCTTCAACAGCAACAGCCATCGTCACTTCAGGCGAAATGACGACAGTAAAATCTGCCACGGGGCGGCCTTCTAGCGCCAAGACGACGGGCCAATAGTTCAAATCCGGCAATAGCTCGCGCATCTTGGCTGTAGCAAAATCGTCGGCTCTGGCGCTCAGCTGGATGATCTGCTCGTGTTGGCAATCCGCCGCAGGCACCAACCATTTGTATCGCACTCGATAACCTTGAAGCGTCAGCAATCGCTCAAGCTGCTCCGCCTCGGCTTCCTTCCCCTTGGGATACTTGAGCGCCACGCTGAGAGGCTTTAGCACTGAACCGGTCGTATGTGCCACCAGCTGGGTTGAGTTTGCCGCACTGGTCGAATCTACGGCTACCGCTTCTTCTACAAAGGAACCGCCACCAGCCAGGCCAAGGATTCTGTTGAAGACAATTCGACTGGCATCCAAATCGGGAATCCAATAACTGCCCCCAGCAATCATTTCCGGCGTTCCCGGCACGGTCGCGGTAATTACGTCTTCCGGTCTAATATCTTTGGCAAAAGTAGCAAGACGCGCCATATCTTCTAACGAAAGGTCAGTCTGCACGTACTCGTGTGCAAGGCGGATGAGCTCAGGTAGCCGCAGCAAGAATTGCGGATCCTTGAGCTTCTTGCCGGCCGAACGGAAAAACCATTGCTGACGCTCAATACGCCCGATGTCACCGCGCGGATCATGACGAAAACGAACATACTGCTCCACTTGCTCAGGATTCAGCACCTGTAAGCCCGGCTTCAAGTCGATATGAAGATGCGCTGCCCAGTCGTGATACTTCATCTCTTTCTCAACAAGGACTTCAACTGGTCCGAGCAGTTGGCACAGTTCCTTCAACGCTTGAGTATCCACGACCACATAATGATCGATTGGGACGCTGAAATTTTCGGATATCGTCTGCACAGCAAGCGGCGCACCACCAAATGCGTGTGCCGCGTTGATTTTGTCCAGTCCGTGGTTGCCACAGATGTGTACTCGGCTATCGCGCGGAACAGATACCATGCCAACTTTGCGAGTTGCAGGGTCGAGGCTAACGAGAATCATCGTGTCAGAACGAGTGCCTGTGATGCGCTCAGTTTCCCGTCCGTTTGAGTCAACACCCATGACCAGCACTGTCATCCGCTCTGAGAGCGTCGGGAATATCTGGATAGTATTCCGTGGAGGGACAGCGACAGCCAGGTGCGGAAAAGTCGACTTGACAACCGCTTCGGCCGCCGGACGATCGGAGAAACTCAAAATCGCCAAACCCGTTGCAACGCCGAGCACGGTAGACATGGCTATCTGCCAGAACAGGTGGCGCAACGGGTGGTGGGAACTCAATTCTGAAACCTTGGTGAATTACTCTTCTGTGAGAATCTTACCCTTGCTGTATTGGCTATACTTGAAGGCCGACTAAATCTTCCAAGGATTTTACGTCGCGTATG
>JADYXS010000726.1 GCA_021772155.1 Candidatus Obscuribacter sp. | reverse complement strand
GTGGCGTTTCACAAATCTGGCAGGAGATGAGTCTTCCGGTCCGTGATAGAGGACTGGAATCCCAGCTGCGATGCTGCTCACCAGTTCTTCCATGGCTCGTGTCTTGCTGCATGCGGATGATTGTTCAGCGAATGCACCTGGTACGTATGCCAGATCGCAGTCAGACAGGGTCTCTAGATCTTCAGCGTAGGTTTTTCGTCCAACGAATTCCAATCTCGCGTTAGGTCCGGCTGCGTACAACGGAAAGTTGAGAACGTTGCCAATAACCTTAAGCACGATCGGCTTGCCGTGTGCTTCCCAGTTAAGTGCCTTCAACGCTTGTAGCAATGAAATCAGTTGTGGCTCAACGCGACTTGTTTCGCTATGGGCAATTACAAAGCGTCCGCCAATATTTTTTTGATTCAACTTGAGCGGCAATCTATGTTGAATAGGCTGCGTTAAAAGAGTCGCTGCGATCTGGTATTCCGCCCACAAGCGTTCGCGCATCTCTTCTGTGGAGACGATGCACTGAGTAGCTGTGGCGAGCAAATCTTTGAAGTAGTGAATGACCGAAGAGCGTGAGATTGGATCGTAGCCAAGAGGGCTCATGGTAGTTTGCGGAAGTTCAGAGACGTAAAGCACCAAACTTGCATTTAATCGCCGATGAATCTTCCTTGTCATGCGGACAGTTTCCGGCGTGCTGATAATCGACAGAAATACTTCGCTGCCGTGCGCTAGACCAAACTCCGCAACTTCCTCAATTACTGGCGATAAGGTGCGCCAGTAAGCGCGCCTTGCAAAACATGAGTGAATTTGTTCAAGCAGTGCGCCAAACCCGCTGAAGTGCGTCGGTTCGCCGCGAAGTTGGGTGAATTCCAGAGGCAGATGATTCAACTCCGCTGCCGGAGTCCAATCGCCATAGCTGGAAGACCAGGCTGCATAGCAACAGATCTTGTCTTGCGGCAATGCGTTGCAGATTTGCCGTAGATAGTTCTCGCCTACGCTGCCTTCGCCCGGCGGTGTCGGAGTGAACAATAGTGTGTTGGGAAATGACATGTGCGGCTTAGCCTTTCCGCACTTCCCAGAAATCTGCGCCGACCGTGTCCCAAGGCAGACGGAATTCGTCCGGCTTCTCAGCGTTGAAGCATTGATTGACGAAGTAAACCATGTTGGACGTCTTGTCGTATGGGTTAGCCATGCCGTGCGCGACTCCACGGGGGATGTACAAGATTTGAGCTTTACCGGCGCCCATCACAAAGCGCATTTGCTCTTTGTATGTCGGAGAACCTTTCCTGGCATCGAAAAGACCAATCAAGAGACGGTCGCAAGGTAGGACAAACCAGACATCTTCCTGGTTGTAGTGCATATGAAAGGCTTTGATAACGCCCGGCAGTACCTGAGAAAAGGTCGCCTGTTTGATTTTAAATTCAGGGATAAGTTGCAAGCAGCCTGCATCGTCAAATCGGACGATTTCCGCGAGTGCACCGCCATCGTCGACGAATTGATTGAGGTTAATGAGCTGCACGCCTTCAATCGTTGGCTTCTTGGAATAGTCCTGCACAGACAGGAGACCGTTAAAATCTTCCCCAATCGCTTCTTTTGATATTGGTTTTAACATTGGCTAATCTCTGCGCGGATTCCGGATAAACGTCTTTGAGCGTCGATGTCACTCAACGATCAGCCGCTAAGGATAGCAGCGGATCGGAAATCCCGTCTAGTTGCAGCGTCTTATGCACAGCGGTTCCGCAACGTTTTCTTGAGGCGGTCCCCCGTGCGCTATGGTGCAATCTCGAGTGAGTCTTAATCACAGACCGCCTTATTCAGGGCCTGTACAAGTGAATGCAACGTCGTGGAAGCGAGCTTGCCGATTGGGCCTTCTTTGAAACAATCCTTTTCGAGACTGGCGATTTGCTCGCACAATGCTCTGGAGTCTTTGGTTAACCCACCTGTCCCTTGCGGCAGAAAAACATGGGTCGGCAGAAGTTTGGCCCCTCTTTCTTCGTCACTGATCGGAATCGCCAGCACCGAACTGCTGAAATCGTTTCTGAGATCGTTGGAGATGACTACTGCTGGTCTGGGCTGATGCGGGTCATTCGGGCGATTCGAGAAATCCACCCTCCATACCTCGCCGCGCCATGGTCTAGCAGGTGGCTGCCCTTGCTTCGATTGAGTCATTTATGTCCTTCACGCGCAGAGGGCTTGATTGGAGCAGGCCACTCCTTAGCGGCGGACTCTTTACTCAATTCAGACCAAGCCGAGTCTTCCTTTTGGGCCGCATCGCCAAGCTCCGAGTAGTACGACCTGTAGAGTTCTCTTTCTTGTTGCTTCTGATACAGCTGGATTGCTTCTTGTAGTGCCCCGTAGTTATCGCGAAACTCAGCAAGAGAGTCCCACAAGCGCAGAGCCTGTTCTACAACTTCGCTTCGGTTAGCATTTTCAGTCTGCCTGACGTATTCATCCAATTTGTTTGCCACGTCTTCTGCTACGGAAACAGTAAATCGGCGATCGCGAGTCTTGGTCATGGCTCACATCCTTCAGGTGACGATTTGTCATACAGCTGTAACAAGCTTATGTGATTGCTGAAAATCAGTCAATGGACGAGCTGCATGGGTGTTGCGAAGATTAGTCTCGTCCGGTAAGAAGTATGACACTTGCACAAAGTTCCGTATGGCAAAGTGTCTTACTGTAGACAATTTGTTGATTTGGCGCTGATGCAAGCGTTAACTGGCACAAGTACCTTATGCAGGTTGCAATTGCGTACGCAACTTAAGATAACTACTCAGTGCTTCCTGCCAGGGAACGACATCTCGCCCGATAGTGTCAATAAGGGATGTTTTGTCTAAAACTGAATATTTTGGACGTGGAGCCGGGCGAGGGAAGTCCTTCGTTTCGCAAGGAAGCACTTCGACGTCTTGTCCGGCAAGGATTTCCCTCGCGAAGTCGCACCAGGTCGTGGCACCGCCGTCGGTGGCGTGATAAATGCCCCAGCGTTCAGTCTCAATGAGTTCGCAAATAATCTGCGACAAGGTGGCAGTGGAGGTTGGCGAACCATGCTGGTCGGCGACAACGTTCAGTTGTTTTCGGTCAGCACCCAGTTGCAGCATCGTCTCAACGAAATTTTTTCCATGCGGTCCATAGAGCCAGCTTGTGCGGGTTATATAGCATTTCGACAGTAGAGACTGCAGTGCTTTCTCGCCTGCAAGTTTACTCTTGCCGTAAACCGATGACGGATTCTGCTGGTCCCATGGCTGATAGGGGCGGTCACTCAGTCCATCGAATACGTAATCAGTGCTGATGTACAACATCGGGATGTCTAGCTTTTGGCACGCCACAGCCAGGTTCTCGGTGCCATAGGCATTCACTTTGTACGCTTGCTCAGGCTCGGATTCAGCAAGGTCTACTTGTGTGTAAGCTGCGCCGTGAATGATCAACTCTGGACCCAAATCACCGACCGTCTCGATGACATCCCTGTAGTTGGTTATGTCCAGCTCTGCTCTATCCACTCCATTGACGACATGACCATGCTGTTGAAGGCAGGGTACAAGTACCCTGCCCAACATCCCGGCTGATCCTGTGACCAGAACTCGCATCTATTTTTTCCTAGATTGAGAGTGCTGAAGCGGTTGGTGTGAAGTCCAGATGCTCTCCAACAACAACTTGTTGTTCCTGACGGAGCACCGATTGGAGCCAAGGTTGATTCGCTTTGTACCACGAAATGGTTTCGTGAATGCCTTGTTCAAATGTGTATCGCGGCTTCCACCCGAGTTCTTGCTGAATTCTTGTGGAGTCGATTGCGTAGCGACGATCATGTCCAAGACGGTCTTGAACGTACTTGATCAGCTCTTCGCCCTTGCCGAGTTCTTTGAGAACTAGCTTGGTGATGTGCATGTTGGTGCGTTCGTTGTTGCCACCGACGTTGTAAACCTCGCCGGAGACGCCCTTCTCAAAGGCAATCGCGATTGCTTGACAGTGATCTTCTACATGTAACCAATCGCGCACGTTCAAACCATCACCGTAAACCGGGATTTGCTTGTTCTGCATAATGTTGGAGATGAATAGTGGTATCAACTTCTCAGGATGCTGATACGGACCGTAGTTGTTGGAGCAGCGCGTGATTACTGCTGGCAAACCGTAGGTGTGTGCATAAGCATTCACCAGTAAGTCTGCGCCGGCTTTAGTTGAAGAGTACGGGCTGCTCGGAGCAAGTGGTGTCGTTTCAGTGAAGTAGCCTGTTGGACCGAGTGAACCATAGACTTCGTCAGTAGAAACTTGGACGTAACGGATGGTGGACGGACCATTCGGGGTCTTTCTCATGCCGAATTCGAAAGCGGCTTCAAGAAGAACTTGCGTGCCAAGGACGTTGGTGTGAACGAAAACCTGCGGGTCGGTGATCGAACGATCAACGTGCGTTTCTGCAGCAACGTTGATGATGCCGTCAACTTGACCAAAGCGGCGTCCTGAGACAATGGACTTCACTAACGCTTCGTCTTCGATGCGTCCACGCACAAACTTGTAACGCGGGTCATTGGCGATGTCTTGGAGGTTTTCGAAGTGACCGGCATAGGT
>JADYXS010000105.1 GCA_021772155.1 Candidatus Obscuribacter sp. | reverse complement strand
TTCATGCTCGACCTTGCCGCGGCGCTGTAGCCATGCTGCCAAAAGGTAAGTAAGGCCTGCCCAGGCTAACGCCCCGCACCATCCCGCCAGTACATCGGTCGGGTAGTGAACTCCAAGGAAGAGCCTGCTCAGTCCAATCAAGAGCGAAATGGTTACACCCACGGTCAAGAAGTAGAACTTTAGCCTGAGACTGGTTGTAGATTTTGCCAGCATGGCGGCGAGTGTCAGATAGACAATCGCGGAGATCATCGTATGTCCACTGGGAAAGCTTGCGTGGAGAAAATGTGCCAGGTGCGGCACGGCACTCGGTCTTGGGCGACTGAAAAACTCCTTAAGTATTAGGTTTGCAGCTGTGCCACCTGCAACCGAAGTTATCAAAAACATCGCAGTGTGTACTTTCTTCTGTAGAACGAAGTAACCGGACACGCATAAGATCAAAAGCACAATGACTGCTGTGCCACCCAGTGCAGTTATATCTTGCGCCGCTGGCAGCAACCAATCTGGTCCGATGGGCACAGCAGGATTGCTTGGCGAACGGAGGGCTGCAAGCACTGCGTTGTCGAAGCGCAGAGTTTCACCTTCCATAGTTTCTTCGGCGACTATAGTAAAGCCGCTGATGGCAAGCGCCATTACCGCCACGGCAAACACTATGTTGCGTTCGGCGCTCAAAAAAGTCACTAGCTTGTTAGCTGTTGACGGTTGTTTGGTTTGCATCAAATCATTCTAGCCATTAGCGCGCAATGTTGACGCGGAGACAGGACCGATTAAGTGGTATGCACTTTGTCTTTCAGCAGATCGGTACGCGGCTTTGAGATTGTCGTGGTGTACTTTAGATTGCGCTGAATCTGGAAGATGGAATTGACAGTCGATTTGATGTTTGCGCAGATGTCGTCGAGTGGCAGATCATCCCCTTCCTTGCCGAAGGGTTCCTCGATGTCTTCGGCGATCAGTTCGATACCGATGAGGAAGTAGGCCCCAATTAACATAGGCGGGATTGTCCACCAAACAGAGAATAATTGGGTCAAATACCAGGGCCATGCCAGCAAGTTGAGCGCTATGCCCTGGCGCATGAATGCTCTATACGAAACGGCAATTGGGCTCGATTTGATTCTTTCGCAGCCGCCGCAGATGTCCATGAATGAGCGGGCGTGAACGTCTATGATCAGCAGTGTGTTTTGGTCTAAATGCCCCTGCTGCTGCCAGTCTGCGATGATATCGTACATCCGTTTGGCAATGTGCAGCGGGACATGTTTTGATTCTTCTTCTGTTAGCTCACCAACACCAGGCAGCGGTTCGCTGGTATCTGTGCCTCTTAAGTGATGCTTGAGAGCATATGAAAATGAGATGATAAGCTCAGCGAAGTGGATCTTCTCTGCATGAGGCACATTAACAAGCGATCGAATCTTCATGCATAGGTTGCGTGAGTTGTTCGTGAGTTCTCCCCACAGTTTGCGACCTTCCCACCATCGTTCGTAAGCAGAGTTTGTGCGGAAAACGAGCAGGATACCCAAGACGATTCCACCGCACGCGCCAGCAGCTCCAGCTTCTTTGAACAAGGCAACCGGGAAATTCCCCGAGAGCAAGTCTACGGCAAGCGTGTAAAGCCCCATCAATGCCAAATAGAGCCAGACCCGTTGAAATACGGGGACCTTATGCAATCGGGTGAATGGACGAATCCACATCTTCACTGTTGCCATGGGGACACGACTCCTCTAGAGCTTGAACGGCCAATTCTGCAGTACCTGAGAGAGATTGCCAAGTAACCTAACTTTCGAGCGCAACGAAACTTCAATGACTACCCACGAACGTCTCGCCTGCTGTCGGGACATTGTTGTCCTGCGGCTCTTCTTCTGTAACACGATGGATTAAGAGTGCCGCAACCAGCAGGCAAGCTCCTCCCGTCATGACTAAATAGACAGGATTGTTCTGAAACACATATTTGACTAAAGGTTGGAATCCCAACGATGCCACTATTTCCGGTATCACTATGAAGAAGTTGAATAGACCCATGTACAGTCCCATTCTGTTTGCTGGTAGCGACGTGGAAAGGATTGCATAAGGCATAGAGAGTATGGAAGCCCAGGCTATACCAACTCCGATCATTGAAAGCTGTAAGGTGCCAGGGTCATGGATGAAATAAACGGAAATGAGGCTGATTCCGCCCAGAAAAAGAGCTGCACTGTGAACGACTTTTTTCCCGAGAACTTTAGCCAGTTTCGGAAGAATGAATGCCACCAGAAAGCACACGATGGAATAGATCGCAAAGCACCACCCGGCCCATTCAATACCTCTGTCGAAGAGCTCTGACTGCGGGTTAGGGGCCTTGAAGACATGATATGCCGTTGCCAGCCCGAAGAACATCCACATACAAAAAAGACCGAGCCAAGTGAAAATTTGCACGGGAGCCAATTGCTTCATAGTAGTCGGCATCTCGCGCGCCGCCGTGAACAGCTCCAGGAAGAATTCTTTGACGATAACCGGAATCGATTTTGCGGTGCAGCTATCTGCTTCGCCCTTTGCCTCGGGAGGATACTCGCTGGAGCTGAACACGGTCCAAAGTACGCAAGCAAGGAACATTGCTGCGCCTATCTTGAACGAGTAAATAACAGTAAGTGGAACACCATTTGCCGCCACGCCCGTGATACCGATGTTGTGGAACACCAAGGGCAGAGTGTTTGCCAGCGTGGCACCGATGCCGATGAAAAAGCTCTGCATGATGAATCCGAAAGTTCGTTGATCATCGTTCAACTTATCTGCAACGAATGCGCGAAACGGTTCCATGCTTATGTTGATGCTAGCGTCCAGGATCCAGAGCAAGGCTGCGGCGAACAATAGGGTGGGTGACTCTGGCATGACGAAAAGCGCGATGCTGGCTAAAATCGCGCCGGCAAGGAAGTAAGGCCGGCGCCGACCGAGCCTGCACCAGGTGCGGTCGCTCATGGCTCCGATGATCGGTTGAATCAGCAGCCCGGTGACCGGACCAGCCAGCCATAAGATGGGAATGGCATCAGGGTTTGCGCCGAGCTTGCTATAGATGGCGCTCATGTTTGCTAACTGCAGACCCCAGCCAAACTGGATGCCCAGAAAGCCGAAATTCATATTCCAGATCTGACCGAAGCTAAGACTTGGTTTCATGCAGGCATCCAATACTCAAACAACAGTATTGGCCAGGCCTCAGAAAAGGACAATCGTCAAATTACGCAGTTTGTCACCTTAAGGTGACTCCGGCTCTTGCCCTTTCTCTTTCATGTATTGGATGGACAATTTACCCAGAACGGTCAGTTTTTTAGATGCTATAGAGAGCTCTTCACCCAGTTCTGACAACGTTTCCCGATCCAGCGAATTCTTGATCAGTGATGCTCCGTTTATTACCTGCTCCAATCCTGCCGCTATATTGGAGAAGTTAGTGGAGTCCAGCGTGGCTTTGGCTTTAACAGAGCAGCGTCCGAGAATTTCGATGATCTGGTCTACATCTTTCTGCCCGTCTTGGTCAAGGTCAAATTGCTTGAGTTTTTCGAAGCGTTCTTGCAGGTACTCGGTGAAAGTGTCGATGGCAACTTCCGTCAATTTTTTCTTGAACATTCCTGCGACCTCTACTTGCGATCAAGCAATGGGCTGTGTAGTTTACGGGACGTGTGCTGATCTTCGTTGGCTTCGAAGGTTCCGCCATTCGGTCGCGCGCCGTTTGCACTCAGAGCGAGGCGCTCAAGGTGTGAGGCTATGCCACACAACAATTCGCAGACGTTATTCATGTGATCCAACTTATCGATCAAAACTGGGCGCGAATAAGCAATCACGCTGTGGTTAGCCCGCACAACCCAGCGTGGATCGAATCCGGCGCCGGCTGGCAAAATGCGAAGGTCTTCTGTTTCTTCTTGCAGGATCAGATCTCGCAATTTTGCATCGATCATGATTTGCCGCAGCACAGCTTCGTTGTTGGACTTGACGATAAAGTGGCTGTCGAAATCTTTGGCACCAAGGACGATGTCCTGCATGCCGAAGGCTTTGCTTATTTGGTGCAACGGTTTTTCACGATAGAGGCTGAAGATGAAGTCGGACGTCGCTTCGAAATCGACGACTGCTGATGTGCCACTGGATGTCGGCGTGAAAGTGAGAACTGCGCCGGAGCCGATCGGTACAACAATGGCGTGAATGTCACCATCCGGCTTGTTGTCTTCTGTTACAACCTCGCCTTTCCGGCCGTCAGCGAAATCTCTCCAGACATAATCCCAACCGAACATGTTGCTGTGTAGCGGCATTTATCGACTCCTATCTTAGCGACCGCCGGAGGCGGCCCGAACACTATACGTCTTTAGAGTTGTTCTAGGGTGCTTGATGAAGTCAAATTAGGCTATGGGAGGATCCCCCTCCGATATGGCAGAGAATCCGAATTTCGTCATTTCACGACAATTGCCTCACGGAGTGCCATCGAATTCCGCACCCGTGAAGACTGGTTTGCCTTTGATTAACGTAAGGACGACCTTCGTCAAGTGAATTGACGACGGCGGAATCGTGAAGAGATCTTGGTTGAGCACGATGATGTCCGCGGACTTCCCGACTTCAATTGAGCCTGCATCGCGCTCTCTATGCGCAATGGTTGCGCCGTTGATTGTGTAAGCGCCAATCATGGTCGGCAAATCGACAGCTTGATCAGGAAGCCAGCTTGCGGTTTTTGTCTGGCCAACTGCTCGTCTGGTGATTGCAACTTCGATGGCATCGAGCGGATTGAGCGAAGTTACCGGCCAGTCACTACCACCGACAAGTGTGGCACCACTTGTTGCAAGACTACGTATTGGATACAGGCGGCCCGAGCGCTCTGGTCCTACGAATGGTTCAGTAAGCTCTGTTACATATTTGTCCGGCTGTGCCCAGAAACCTTGGATGTTTGCCACTACACCAAGTTGCCTGAATCGAGGCAAATCGTTTTTATCGACGAGTTCCAGGTGGGCAATGTGATTGCGCAAATCCTTTTTGTCGGCCACGTCTTTGGCTGCTTCAAGTGCATCCAAACTGGCTCGGACGCCGCGATCACCGATAGCGTGGATGTGAATTTGGAAGTCGTTGTCGGCGAGCGTTTTCACCAGTTTTGTCAGTGCGGCAGGTTCGAAATTTAACTCGCCCGAACTGGACGTCTTCTCGTAAGGGGTCAAGAGAGCAGCAGTTTTGGCTTCGATCACACCATCTGCAAAAATTTTCGCAGCATTGACGTGAAGCTTTTCGCCGGAGTACTTGCTTCGCCATCGTGAAAATTCTAAGACCTGCTTTTCGTCCTTTTCCGGACGACAGCGCAAAGCTGCGGTCACAGCTAGATTGAGGCTCTTGTGCTGTTCGAAATTGCGATATGCAGACAAGCGTTTTTCATCGCAAGCGGCGTCATACACGGATGTGATACCGAACTCCAGCGCCTTGCTCTGTGCTAATTCGAGTCCTTTCAGTCGGTCTGCACTTTTTAGTGGCGGCACTATTTTGTGCACCAGATCCATCGCTGATTCTCTTAATGTGCCTGACGGCTCGCCATTTGGAAGCCTTTCAATTCGACCATCTTGAGGATCTTTGGTCAGCGCTGTAATTCCAGCTCTTCTTAAGGCAAGGGAATTTGCCCAACCAGAATGGTGGTCTTGCGATTCTAAATACACGGGGCGTTCACTCACCACGGCATCCAAAACTTCTTTGGTTGGACCGTTGACGCCGAAGATTGGCAGGCCCCAGCCGCCGCCGGTGACCCAGGCTGCTCGGCCATGGCTCTTGGCGTAATTTCGAATTGATTCGAGTATCTGTTCGACGGTTTCGCACTCTTTTAGGTCGCATTGAATCATCTCAACGCCGCCATCAATCAAATGCACGTGACTATCGTGAAATCCAGGTAAGACGAACTTCCCGCGAAGGTCTATGACCTTGGTTGTTTTGCCAGCCATATTGTGAGCACCGGCAGTAGTGCCGACATATGATATCCGGCCGTTGGTGATGGCAATCGCTTCTGCTCGACTTCGAACTGGATCGACGGTATAGACGTTGCCGTTAACCAGCAACGTGTCAGCTTCCGTTGTCTCGGCTTGGATAGGAGTGATTGTCATCATTAGTGCCAAAGTGAGCGTCAGTAGGCGGAAGCACGCAGAAAATTTTGAAGATTTCGGAAAAATGGACACCGCGTTGAGAGCCTCCAGTGAGCCATCAGATAGGCTACCATGGCTGCCGTTTATTGCGACAAGTCGGCTTTGGCTCAACCGAATTGAACACTTGGCGTGAAGTCCTGTACGAATTTGCCAAGGGACTTTTAGGCCACATTTGCCCTTCATGCGTTGGCGATGTACAGAAATTTCTGTCGGTTCTATATAAGGAGTATTGACAGTGGGCGGAGCTGGAGACGATGGAACAGTGAATCAACACCCGAGTCGTGGCTAATTGCGAAAGTGATTTCCGGCAAATATCAGCCCGGTCCAGCTCAAGAGGACCGTGACGGGCTTTGCGCGAGATTCGGCTGCGGAACTCTCTCATATTTGCTTTCTGGAGTTGGTCATACGTTGGTCAGATCCGCCGCGTATCATCCAACCCATACAAGAGGTCAGTAGTTCATGCAGCATTTCGTAGATAGGCTCTCAACGGGACTTCAGCGTGTTTTCAACGCTGACGCCGGACTGCCTGACCAGATGGCAACGCGACGGGAGCCGACAAGGCTCTCCCCTACCAACACGCACAACCACTACTTCTGTGCATGCCAGGATTGCCAGCAATTGCAGAAGATGTTGAATATTTGCTATTACACCGCCCACCGCGTTATCTACAGCCGCCAGGGCCAGGATTCACCGATGAAGCTGACTAATGTCGCAGAACCGCAAGACGACAAACATCACAAATATCAATGCAAATGCGCCGAGTGTGTGGTCTTCGGAAAGATACTTAATGCCTTCTCTCACCAAGAATCTCAATCCCTGAGCAGACTCGAAGGTAAGTGAAGTCCGGAGCTTTCATTTGATCTCAACAACTGTTCCATCTGGCGATATTTTGGCAATGGTTATGGTCGCAATGATGTCTCCATCTTTATCGACATTGATCTTGCCTGTAATACCATCGTAGGGTAACGTCTTTCGAATGGACGCCGTATCTACTTTCTTAGACTGCGAATAGGTTTTCCCTAAGATCCCAGCTGTGTCATAGGCATACGCTGCTACATATGTCGGAATCTTTCCGTATCGTTTCTGGTAACGTGCTCGCCACGCCTCACTACCTGCAACTGCTCCTTTTACTTCAAAAAGCGGACAGGCAAATGCGATTCCCTGGAGTTCTGCTTTGGGAGTTTTGTCGTAGAGCAAATCGACAAAATCCATTACTGCCATCACCGATCCATCGGTCTTCGTCAATCCGGCAGAGCGCAGATCCCGCAGAAGTGGATGCAAATGCACAGAGTAGCCGCAGACAAAAATCAGGTCGGGTTTAAACTCCCTTGCTTTGTAGGCTATCGTTTTGAAATCGTGCTCTGGAAATTCGAATCGCTCATGCTTGAAGGCAATTCCAGCTTTCTTCAAGTCCGGTTCCACGATGTCACCAAACTCGGAGTTAGCGTAAGCGCTATTGAGATTGATGATGAAAACCCTCTTTGCCTTGCGCTGCTGGGCATATTTGACAAACAAAGGCCCCTCGATCTTGCTGTTCGGTAGAAATCGCAAGCGATTCTTGCCAGCTCTCGCCAGAAAAGGATCGAACGCCACAAGCAGATTCGGTGCATTGGTCGCCTCTACCTGCGGTGCGACCGCTATTGCCGCTTCTGATGTACCGGAGATGTAGACGTCAAATCCATCCATTTGCTGCCGTCTAAAAACCGACACTGCTGTGCTTGGCTTGCCTGCATTATCTTGAAAATTGATTTTGACGGTATCCGATGGCAGATGCAATTTCTTGGCAGCGTCCTCCATTCCCATGTTAAAACCGTCCGGGAACTGACCGCTAAAGGCTGCAATCGGGCCAGTTAGTGGAAGATTGGCAGAGACTCTGAGCTTTGCTGCGGCCGCAGAGCAAGAACTAATTGCGCACTCGGCGCTGATTGCAGCCACTAAGCATCCAACAAAAAAAATCTGCTTACTCATTCTTCGCCACTCCTTCGGCCGAGAGCCGTTCTATTTAACCTCAACGACTCGCCCTATCTTATCGATTTTCGCCAAAGTGAGAGTTGAAATGATATCGCGATCGCTGTCCAGTGCGATCTTTCCACTCACACCGTCGAATGGAATCGCTGCCATCAATGATGCGACATCCACTTTGCCGCTCTTGGCGTACGCATTAACAATCAATGCACCAGTGTCATAAGCATAAGCAGGGACGTAGGACGGTTTGACTTTGAACCGCTGTTCGTATCGACGTCTCCAGTCCGAGGCATTGGCTATCTTGCCGGGCACGTCGAAAAGTGGGCAGGTGAAAATGACATTTTGCAATTCATCTGGTGACACTCCGGCATCGATTAGATCAACCAAATCCATCGAGGTAACGACTTTACCTGCATTGACCAATCCGTAGACTCGAAGGTCACGCAGCATTGGTTGGAGGTGAAACGAATACCCACTCAAAATAATGAGGTCAGGCGCTTCGTCCTTTATCTTGGTGGCAATAGTTTTGAAATTACGTTCCTCAAGGTTGTAACGCTCTCGAACATATTTGATACCAGCTTTCTCCAAGGCCGGCTGAACGATTTTGCCAAACTGCTCCTCGGCATAGGCGAAGTTCAAAGCAAGAATGTAGACCTTGCGAGCCTTCTTTTCTATGGCATACTTGACCAGTAAGGGCGCCTCGATTTTGCTATTGGCCATTATCCGCATGCGTGTCGGAGCAGGTTGAGTAATGAATGGATCGAACGATGCGATAAAGTGTGGTTTGCCCATGCGATCAACTTGGCCTGATATCGCATTGGCCGCTCCAGTGGTGACGGTTATGTATACGTCAAATCCGTTGATTTCGTGCTTTTTCAAAATCGACACAGCTTGAGAAGGTTTTCCTGCATTGTCCTGAGTGTCAACTGCAAAAATCTTGGGATCAATAGATTTCTTGCGACAGGCGTCTTCGATCCCAAGGATAAGTCCGTTCGGGTACTGCCCACTCCATGCCGCTATCGGTCCAGTGAGCGGAATATTGACTGCGATCCTGACTTTATTTGCACTGCGCACGGGCGTCACCGCTATAGCGCTCAGCAGTAGTGTTGCCAGAAATAAGACTAGAACAAAGCGTTTGTTCACGGTACCGACCATCCTTTTCTAAGTTGAAATTATCCCAGCGACTAAATACAAACTGTGTACTTGCAGGTATTTTAGTTAGCCATTTCCTGAGCAGTGGCCGGCACCGCAATTAAGATCGCAGACCTCTCAAGCGTTTCGCGAATCAACGAAGCTAATTCTTGAACTCGTGCTGGATCAAGAGCTGAGAACGGTTCATCAAGCAATCCTGCAAGTGTGTTTTTGCTACTCAAAACAGCAGTAACCAATGCCCGTTGTCGCTCACCGCCACTCAACTCCGAAGTTCTCTTTCTTGCGAACTTGTTTAGAGCGGCAGGCACTGAATCAATTCCGGCAAGTGTGAGAGTTTCCTTGACTGTCAGAGTTGGAAAGCAGTTATCTCTGGATCTCAGTAAGGATAGTCCTAGCGCTGCTCTTTTGCACGTTGACATGCGCTCAATTGGTACACCATCAATCAGTATCTGCCCTTGAGAAATAGGCAGCAATCCAGAGATTGCTTCCAGTAAAGTCGACTTACCCCAGCCATTGGGTGCATGCAGAATAGATACTTGGCCTTTATGCAACTTGAATGAGATTCCCTGTGCTGTGCCATCTTCTCTCTTCTCGCCTATTATCAGACGCTTCCCTCTGTAGACTACGAGATCCCGCACCTCGAAGACCGGTGCTGCATTTTCGGCACCACGCGGAATGATTGTCGAGAGACGCGCTTGATTGGTCAACTGGAGTTCCTCTACAGTGCCATCGGCTCCAGCAAACTGATCCAGCAAATGCTGAAAGTCGTTAGCATTTGATTCTCGAAGTTGATTCTGCACCACAGCCGGTGTTTCTTTCGTCAATTTCCCATTTCCAAGCGTCCAAACAGCTGTGGCAATGTTCAAAATGTGCGGAATATTGAAAACGTGTTCGACAATGACGAGAGTTACGTTTCCAGAGGCCGACAACTGCTCAAGTAACGTCAGTACTTCTTTCATGCCTTGTGAGTCAAGCCCTGACAGCGGTTCGTCAAGAAAAAGAATTTTTGCCCCGGCCTGCACAACTCTTGCGATGGCCACTCTTTTGGACTGTCCCAAAGAAATTTGGTCGGCATACTCGTTACCGCGACCGACTAACCCCAGCCTGTCCAACATGGCTTCGGATTCTGCCTTCGTTTTGTTCTCTTGCTGGTGCCATGAATAACCACGAATGAGCGCCCACGCGGGATTCTCTCCGATCTGATTTGGTTTGGCCAGGGAAATATTATCGCGGAGATTCAACGATTTGAA
>JADYXS010000725.1 GCA_021772155.1 Candidatus Obscuribacter sp. | reverse complement strand
CCAGTTTTTCAAACCCACACAAGTCTACCTGATCCTTTCGGTGTAAGCGTTTTGGGCAGCCAAGACCCTAGATCCACCCACACGCCGGCCCGAAGACCCATTTTTTGTTTTAGTTGGTGTGTGGTCTGGTGCTACGAAGTAAAAGGCCACTGCCAGGCAAAGTGCGCTAATGACCATCGCTGGTACACAATTGCTACGTAGATTTGCCCACAAACTCGACATAGCCCCAACATTCGATATCTTTGTTCGCGACACTGGAGGAGGTTGCGTTATATGCAAAACCACTTGAGATAACCTTACTAAATCGTCTCTTACCGCGGAGCAGGTTTGGTATCTTTGCGCCGGCTCTTTAGACATGCATCGTGCGATGATGCATTGCACCGCTTCCGGCAGCTCCGTCCAATGGCTGCATGTCTGGACCGGTTCGTTGGTTTGTTGGAACATGACGGCGATTGCATTATCCGCTGAATATGGAGGCTCGCCTGTGAAGCAATGATATAGCAGGCACCCCAAACTGTAGATATCGCTACGAGCGTCGGCCTTCTTGCCGACACATTGCTCAGGGCTCATGTACATAACACTGCCTAGCGCCGTATTGGTTTGCGTGAGTTTTTGCACGCTGCAACCGACCAATTTTGCCAATCCAAAATCGATAAGCTTTACTACGTCCTTTCCTTCCGAGGTGGTGCTGATGATGATGTTTGAGGGCTTGATGTCACGATGAAATATTGAGTGCAAATGCGCGTGCTCCAGCCCAGCGCAAATTTGAATTGCGTAATCGAGTATTTGCGTTGTCGGTAGCGGCTCATTTTTTGCGAGGCGCTTTTGAAAACTAACGCCCGAAATTCGCTCCATGACGATATAGGGGAAGTCTTGCCAAATGCCAAATGCATAGAACTGAACAATGTTGATGTGTTGCAGCCTGCTCAGAATGTACGCTTCTCGCTCGAAACGCGCGACTTCTTCTTTGAAATCGGAAGAAACGAAGGACAGAAGTTTTAACGCCACCACTCTGCCTAAGGCGAGTTGCCTTGCCTCATAGACCACGCCCATCCCACCCATGCCGATGGAACATATCACCTCGTATTTGTCATCTATTAGCGTGCCTTCGGCTACAAACATAAGCCTCCCAGCTCACTTATGCCACCAGCGGCCGCCTAATAATCGGGACATTCGGTCTGAAGCCGGAATCTGACAGTCGAGAATGAGTTCGATTCACACAATCTCTGTCTAGCGAGGGAAATACTATCCCTTTCTGCGGACTAAGAAGCACTTAGCGGAGGATTGATTGAAAAGGCCAACAATTCAAATCTTTAGGTAGGGTTCACGAAGCGACCGGATGTGGTCTGGGGAGGTAATTAGTGGCCGACTTTCGAAAAAAGCAGCGGACGTGATGTTACTGAATCAAGAGAGACGATGTCGTCGCACATGTACGCGAAAGATCTCAGCCTTCCATTAGGGGTGTCCCGAAGTTGTTTTAAAGCCGCTTCTTTAACCACCAAGGCCTCCGCAGTTCGATTGAGTTTTTCGAGACATTGCATCAATATCAGCCTGTCTAGTCCGCCGTTGAGCGCGTTGCCAGTTTTTGCATGAATCTTGACGGCTATCTCTGCGTGTTTCAGCGCGGCGTCGTAGCTCGCTTGATGATAGTAGATGCAGGCAAGTCCGCTGTTCGCCATGGCCGCATACGTCAGAAACTCGTAGTTTTCTGGCGCTCCGGGCAAACTCAGGTCGGTATGTACCGCAATCGCCTTGTAGATCTTTTCCGCGTCCGAAAAGCGTCCTACGTGACGATATGCATTTGCTCGCCTCACGTCAACTTCTTCACGTAAGCTGGGGTACTGAGCGCTTGGATTACGGTGTTGCGCCCAACGATCGCCTAAATCAGCACATTCTGCGTAGCGACCGACGCGCAGATAACAGAAGCACAGAAAATATGCAGTTTCGGAATACTCATCACTTACGTGAGGCCAATCCGGTCTACCAATGCCTTCCTCAAGCGGCTTTAGAATTGTCCCCAGAATTACTTCAGCTTTCTCGTAATCGCCCATGCTCATATAGGCACCAGCCAACCTCAGACGCAACCGCAGCAAGTCATGATCGGTGTTTTCGGTCGTTCGTGGCATTTCCGCTTGAAGAACACTAATGGCTTTTCGCGGATCTCCGAGCTCCAGATACACCGAACTTAGGCTTACGACTGACTCGACCGCGCCCTGGTGGTTTTGCCGCCGCTTTTGAATGCCACCAACAAGAGCGGTCACTTTTTGGCAGGCTTGCCGCAACTTGGCCGTTGCGTCTCTATGATCTTTCCTTACTGGCTCGATCTTGTCCAATATCGCTTTAGCATCTTTCTCATTTCCGAGCCGCAAATGATCACTAGCCAATAATAGAGATAGCTCGGTTTTGGTGCCCATCTCGATCTCGGGGAATTTCATCAAAACGCATTCCAGTTCATTCGACAATGACAGTCCGCAACCGACCTCGTCGCAGCTGCGATGATAAATGATCAGAATGTTGCTGTAGAGGTAACCGTCTGTTGCCCGCCGACAGTTGTACAGTGCGTCACGCGCAACTGAGCGCAATTTGCTCGAGTCTTTTTCATTCTGGTAGTAGACAAGTAAGCGCTGATAACCCATAAGCAATACATTTGGATTGATAGTAGCGTCTTGCGCACAGTGATGCAGTGCGTCCGATAGTTGTTTCGCTGAGGCTCTGCTAGCTACGGGCAATTCCGCATGACGTACAAATCGTGTAAGCATCTCTTTGTGAGTTTCGACTACGCCAGTGGACGTTGCCTTTCCTTCTGTTTTAGCCAGTGTGTGGTCTTGTGTTACGAAGTAAAAGGTCATTGCCAGGCAAATTGCGCTAAGGAGCATAATCGGCACAACCGTACCAAATTTCGCGCCGGACCTGATCATAGTGGAAATGAATGGTACGTTCGGTCGCGACACGACAGATGGTGCCGCCGCGTGCAAATCCACTTGTGCGAGCCGCGTTAAGTCGTCTCTGACGGCGGAACAGCTTTGATATCTTTGCGCAGGGTCCTTAAACATGCATCGAGCGATGATGGCCTGCACCGGTTCCGGCAGCTCCGTCCAACGGCGACATGTCTCCACCGGTTCATTTGTTTGTTGGAACATAATGGCGATCGCATTGTCTGCGCAATATGGTGGTTCGCCTGTAAAGCAATGGTACAGCACGCACCCCAGACTGTAGATGTCGCTGCGTGCGTCAGCCTTGTTGCCGACGCATTGCTCGGGGCTCATGTACATTACGCTACCTAGCGTCGTATTGGTTTGCGTAAGCTTTTGCACGCCGGAATCGGCCAATTTTGCCAGCCCGAAGTCGATAAGTTTTAAGACATCGTTTCCCTCTAAGGAGTTGCTGATAATAACGTTGGAGGGCTTGACGTCTCGATGGAACACGGAATGCGAATGAGCGTGTTGCAGTCCAGCGCAAATCTGCTCTGCGTAATCGATAATTTTCGCTGTGGGTAGTGGCTCGTTCTTTGCTAGTTTCTTTTGTAGACTAACGCCGAAAATGCGCTCCATGACAATATAAGGGAAGTTTTGCCAAATGCCAAAGGCATAGAACTGAACTATGTTGACGTGCTGCAACCTGCTCAGGATATACGCTTCACGCTCGAAACGCGCGACTTCTTCTCTAAAATCGGAAGAAACGAATGACAGAAGTTTGAACGCCACCACTCGATCTAGCGCGAGTTGCTTTGCTTCATAGACCACGCCCATCCCACCCATGCCGATGGAAGTGATCACTTCGTATCTATCATCGATTAGCGTGCCTTCGGCTATAAACATAAGCCTCCTAACTCATTTATGCCACCAGCACACGCCTGCCAACCGGGACATTTTTCGAAAGTCGGAATTGAATACCTCTATCGGCATACTTAAGAATGTTTTTGACTCGCCGGTGCAGCCTGTGCGAGTCAAAGAAGATGACCGAGCCATATATTAGGGAAATTCACAAACCTCAGCCCTATCTTCGCGGGGCGAGCAATCTGAAGAGTGGAGGCACCATCTGGTCTGTGCTTCAGCATTCACATGTTCGTTGACGACACTAATTGTGACTTCCTGAGGAACAATTTGTTCAATGGGATCTCTGCGGTTTAAATTGTCGCTTTCATCCATTTCATTTTGCTCTTCGATCATCGTGATACTTCGCGTGTAGGGCGGCGCGGATTTAGTCTGTATACCACAGCAGTTGCACTGATACCTCAGACTGCCAGCGAGCTAATATCGACCGACAGTCCCACTGCATCGGCCATACAGTAGGCAATCTTGCGAATGCACTGATGCAGGTTGTCGGAGCTAGTTATCATGACACCGGCATTAATCCCAACTTTTCTCTCGAGTTCATCAAGTCTAGGCTTGATTTGTTTGTTGCGGCGCACAGGCTTTTCATATTGGGCAGATGCCACTTCAAGCACTGATATCGCCACCGTCAAACCAGGTATTTCAAACATGACCCTAACTCCGTGACAACCACATTACCACCATATGCAAAACTTCTGACCACAACCTGACCAAGCCTTGCTAGGTTCAGCAATATTTTGGCAGAGCAGATAAAGACACATTAGAAGTTGCTGTTCCTCGGCATTGCGGCAAACTCAGGTCGGTATGCACCGCAATCGACTTGTTGATCGTTTCCGCGTCCGAAACGCGTCCTAAGTGGCGATATGGGAGCCCTAGACATTGACCAAGTAAAGCAAATTGAAGGATGACAGGTCATGGTCAGGCGTTGGTTAACTAACTTGACTAACGTAAAGGCATCGGAATGGCGCCTGTGGTGGAAGGGAAAGTAACTGGATTTGGAACGGGAGAAAGGAAAATGGATCGATCCGAGAATCAAATGGATGGCAGGAATCAAAGCACGCTTGACGCGAGCTCTGCTTTGTTTGAGGAAGCCTTTTCTTGCAATCCGCCGGACCAAGCAAACTTGCACGAAGATCTAGATAGAAGGCAAGCTCGGTCGCAGGAACGGGAGCAGCGACAACTCGAGGCCACCATCCCTGGCGGCCACGATCCGTCTGTCAGGCAGCGTGTTGCCGAGAATCCTCGTACACTACCGGCCGATCTAGCGAGGCTTGCCAGAGATTCAGACGTGTATGTCAGACGGGGGGTTGCCGAGAATCACCGTACAACACCAAGTGATCTGACGCGGCTTGCTGGAGATTCGGAGGCGGCTGTCAGGGGGTCAGTTGCCGGAAATGCCAATACGCTGCCGGCTGGTCTGGCGCGGCTTGCTGGAGATTCAGTCGTGTATGTAAGGCGGCGGGTTGCCGGAAATGCCAATACTTTGCCGGCTGATCTGGCGCGGCTTGCTGGAGATTCAGATTTTGATGTCAGGTTGCGGGTTACCAGAAATGCCAATACCCTACCGGCTGACCTGGCGCGGCTTGCTGGAGATTCGGAGGCGAATATCAGGTTGTGGGTTGCCTACAACGCCAATACATTACCGGCTGATCTAGCGCGGCTTGCTGAAGATGCAGACGAGCACATCAGGTGGTGTGTTGCCAGAAATACCAATACCCTACCAGCTGATCTAACGCGGCTTGCTGGAGATTTGAACACGGCTATTCGGCGGTCGGCACGCAACAATCTAAATCGCAGAAGGTAATCTGTTTGCGCTGGAAACTAATGCCTACGGGCCCTAGATACGACTGTCGCAATCACAACAACTTGTGCTGCTAGCAGGCTGATTTGCCAAATCCAGCTGGTAGGGAATGGTGGCGGATATGGTGCCCACGAAACATGTGCATGCCAGGAGTGGTGGTTCACTCTGCTTTCTCGTTTTTATGTGCGCGCTCAAGAGCAGCGACGCCAGGCAATTGGACCAATGGGACTTGAGTCAAAGCATTCCGCAATTCGATTGGTCACGGTTAATTCGTTGAACGCGCACGGCTGTGCACGCTAATGGCTTAATGACTAAGTGGAAGGGGATTGACCGGGCAAAGCAAATTGAAAGAAGACGAGTTGGTGGTCAGGACCTGGTTAACTGTCAGGACTAATGTGAAGGCATCGTAAGCGCGGCCGTGGTGGAAAGGAAAGTAACTGGGTTTTGCACCGGGGAAATGGAAATGGAAGTTTTTGAAAATCAAACCGATGGTGGAAATCAAAGCAATTCTGATGCGAGCGCTCTTTTATTTGAGGAAGCCTGCGCTTGCAATCCGCAGGACCAAACAACTTTGCAGGAAGCTCAAGCTCGAAGGCAAGCTCGGTTGCAGGAACTGGAACAGCGGCAACTCGAGGTTACGATTCCTGGCGGCAACGATCCGGCTGTGAGGCGTAGGGTGGCCGAGAATCCTCGTACACCACAGGCTGATCTAGCGCGGCTTGCTCAAGATACGAACTGGATGGTCAGGGCGAGTGTTGCCGGAAATGCCAATACGCTACCTTCCGATCTAACACGGCTTGCTGGAGATCGTGATACGGTTGTCAGACTTGGGGTTGCAAACAATGCCAATACACTACCGGCGGATCTAACGCGGCTTGCTCAAGATTCATGGGCATCAGTGAGGGGTTCGGTTGCCGACAATCCACGAACATTACCGGTGGATCTAGCGCGGCTTGCTGGAGATCGCGATGGTGCTGTGAGAAGTGGTGCTGCCAGAAATGCCAATACACTACCGGCCGATCTAACACGGCTTGCTGGCGATACGTCCATGTTTGTCAGGTGGGAGGTTGCCCGTAATCCTCATACACTACCGACGGATCTAACGCGGCTTGCCGAAGATCGTGATCCCTTAGTGAGGTTTGATGTTGCCACAAATGCCAATACACTATCGGCGGATCTAACGCGGCTCGCGCGAGATTCAAACACGTATGTCAGGTTGGGTGCTGCCAGAAATCCCAATATACTACTGGCAGATCTAACGCTACTTGCTGAAGATTTAGATGAGGATGTCAGACTGCGCGCGCGCGATTATCTGAGTCGCAGAAGGTAATCAGTTTGCGCTTGAGACAAATGCGTACGCGCGCTAGACAAACTATCGCAATCACAACAATCTCTTTTGCTACCGGGTCGAATTGCCAAATCCAGCTGGATGGATGCGCACTAAGTAATGGCGCCGTGCTTTCCTTTGTCTGCCTGATCGCGCTAAAGAAGGTATCATCGCAATTCTGAAGTATGCGAGTAATCCTATCGCGACTCGGCCAACGTACGCGCCTGCTCCGGCGTAAGGAAAGGCGAAAGCTCGTTAATTGTATCTCTAAGAGTCTGCCTTCGATTTTGGTCTCTGCCTGCCAACTGAGTAATCAGCTGACCGACGGCATTGCGGCCGGCAGTAACGATAGCGGGGTCGACTTCTCGGCCTGCCGCCATGAGAGTGGCTGCGCCGGATAACGCAGCCAGGTACCTGGCTTGACGTCCGTAGCTGCCGCTCGAGCTATCAGGTGCATTGCTTTCGATGGCATAGCGCAGCCAACTGTTTAAACTTGCCATCACTGGCGCCGGAACAGAGTTGGTTCTGGATGCGACGCCAGCAGCGATGCGAAGCAATGCGCTGTTGTCTTGTTCTCGCCCCTGCCTTTCTAACAATTGAGTCAGGATCTGAAGTTGGCGTTGCGGATCGGTGGACAGACTGGTTAAAGCTCCTCGCACCGCCGTTGTTACAGCCCTGTCTCGCGCTTCCATAATCTCGGTGGTCCGATCGCGCATCAATGCTACCGGACGAAGAGGCGGAATCAGACCGATCAAAGCAGTTGTGCCACCAGATCCGCCGAAAGGTAAAGGAGAGTCTGAGTTTGCTTGTTGCCTGAGCTGATCGACCAGCAAACCCTGCAATTCCGTTTGGATGGTCCTCCATTGCTCAAGGTTATAACGGCTATCGCTGAGATAGAGAATATTGGGAGGAGGTGCAAATTGGGATAGCAAGGAATTCCAGCTGGCATTCGTACCCTCGTCGCGCCGCGGATTAGTCAAGCTACGGGTCAATCCAAATTGATCGATCCAATCTTGGCCAGCCAGATGCGTAGCAGCGATCCTGGCAAATACCTGCCTGTCCACTGCTTGCGTTGGCTGCAGATGCCTTATTGCGGCTAGTCCATATGCCTCAAGCTCGAGTTGCGCGCTATTCTCGGCATCCCGCGAGCGGGCCAAGAGTTCTGCAGATGGCACTCCCAGATACTGGATAACGTGTTCTGTGGACGCGTTCGATCCATCTCTAGCGATGTGGCGCGTGGCAAAGCCATTAACGAGGCTGGATAATGCCGTTGCTGAACGCTGCTGATACTCTGTGTCTTCTTCCGGCGCTTCGCGAAGTTGAGTACGAATCAAATCGACAAACTGTCTGCGTACTGGCTCGCTTGTGATTCGCGAACCGATCACACCTAACATCGACGCTCCTTGATCGTTAGCAATTGCGCCTGCCAGTACGGTCTGCAGAATGCTGCTGCTTTGGCCGTTGGCCTCCGTCAATCCAGCGACTAACCCTCGCAACGCCGTCAGCGACTGAGTAGCCTGAGCTTCGTTGCCCGTTGTATTTAATTGGGCGGCGCGAATAAGAATCTCTGCAGCTCTTTGGGCCCCTGGATCAGCAGGATTTCGTCGAATCAGATCAGGCAGACCGCCCAAAGCCTCACTCAAATTGGTCGGCACAGTGTCGCTTCCAGTAGCAATTGCAGTCATCACAGCTAGAGCCCGTGGACGCGCTGGTGCCTGATTGGATAGACCACTCCAGACCTGGTCACGCAGATACTCCGAACGTCCGCTAGCCAAACGCGACAAAGCAGCATCAATTTGCGGTCTGGCCCCAGCACCATCGACGGTGGCAATGTCAATCAACCCATTGAGAGCTAAACGACCTGCTGAATTGGTGGCAGTTCGCTCATCAACGCCACGGGCCAACGTTGACATAAGTCTTAGAGCGTTTTCGTTTCCTTCCCTGGCTGCGCTGGAAATTCTATTAATCGAGGCAGCATCACCACCGGACACCGTCTCGCCATTCAATGCTATCGAAGTGGCAAGCGGCAGTAAAGCTAAATCCCGACCAGACGCTTCGAAAACAGCTCTAGTCACGTCATCGCGTACGGCAGGAGTCAGAGGATTGATCAAATTAGTAAGCGGTAAACGGCGTTCACCTGTCATAAAGGATTGGAGAGGATTTGGCACACTGGCAACGGAAAGTATTGTCGCTTGGGCTCTGCGAGCCAACGCCGCAGCAGCCCCAGACGATACGCTGAGTAGCATGCGCAACGCGGCATTACTATGATCAGCCGATTCTCGTATCATCCGCTCGCGAAGCAGCTCACGACCTCCGAGCGTTGCGACAATCATGTTACTAATCTGAGAGAAGACTTCGGGCGTATGACCATTCACTCCCAGTCGCTGTGCACTATCCACCAGCGCGGCCATAACGTTCTGTCGCAATTGTGTATGCGCCTCAGCATTCTGTCCACTGCCAGCAGGCGCATTCATTGCCTCCTGCAAACCGCGCAGAAATGCAGCTGCATCGGGTTGCCGAGCAGAACGTTGAATGAATTCTTGCAATTGGGCCGGCGTCATCTGCCGAAGTTGATCTCTGAGCGGATGCGGCAATGCCGCATCATTTCCACCAGGTGGTGTCGGCGCCGGTTGTACGACTTCCGGCAAATGGGGCGCCGGAATTGCTGGCAGATCAGATACCGATGGCGGCATTGGCGCGGGAACCTCTGGACCAGCTACAGGTCCAGATTGACCCTCGTACTCGGCGCGACGTAGCCGTTCTTGATCGTAAACAGTTTGCCAACCCCAGCGTTGTTGGTTCGCTTGTGGTGGAGGCAATTGATTTTCGATGGGCTGCCCACTAGCATTGACCCATTGAGATCTTTGCACCTGCTCATTCTGTGGATTGTATGTGTCAAGTTGAATGCGCTCGTCCGGATGCCTGGTTGTGGCGGCTGCTAAGTTTCCGGCAGCATTGAACTGCCACTGGACCTCGCTCCTTCCTCCTTGCGCATCCGAATTCGTAGCAGTGACACGCGTTTCTCTGCCGTTGGGTCCGAAGTCATGCTGCTCGGTAACGCCGTTCTGTGAACGTATGTCCACAGAAGTATTTTGCCCTGCGGCATTGTAGTTGTACGAAAAATTGTCAGTGGTGCCATCTCCATTGAGACGGCGGACAGTCTGCATGCGTCCATTTGTATCGCGGTTGTACGTATCGGTATAGCTAAGAGCCCGACCGTCTGCTTCAAAGTAGGAAATACTGGTGAGGCGATCTTGTGCGTCATAATGAGACTGATCAAGGCGCTGACCAGCAGCGTTGGTACCTGTACCAATGCACGTTCCGTCAGCTCCATATTGGTATGTATCTGTCCGAAACGGTCGCCCTTGCACGTTTAACTCCTGCGAGCGACTTTGCCTTCCTTGTTGGTCGTATTCGATACTGCGCACCGGCCGGTTCTGACCATCGGTGGTGCGACGGGAGGCAACGGACCCGTCGGGACGTAGTTGATATTGATACCGCTGATGTGAGTCAACCGCACCGTCTGCGCCATAAGTCAAACGTTGGCTGACTTTACCTTGTGGAGTCAAACGCTCCCTCATAGTCAATCTAGCAGTCGCATCGACATGCTGAGAAACTGCTGAGCCATCAGGGTTATATGTGATGGTTTCGCGCGACTGCAACACGCCATTTCTGATATTTGTGCGTTGAATGACGCGTCCATTGGCGTCGAGTGTTTCAGTTCCCAAACGATTGCCCTGGGCATCCGTGCGATCACGCACCGTTGATCCGGCAGGTCTTTGCTCCGCCGGATTGACTTCAGGAGAAGGTGGTGGAACCGGGACCTGTTCGGCGCCCGCAGGTGTCACAACTCTCAATTGATCTGTCGTTGGACCCGGAGGCGTTGTCTGACGGACTATTCGCTCACGTCCCGGTTGGCTATCAGCCGGTGTACTGAGCGATGTAAGATAGATGCCATTTCCGCTTTCATTGAGCTGCAAGTCAGGCGTTTGATCGACTCTCTGCCGTTGTGAGCTATCGCTGTCCCACTCATCAAGAACGCCGCTGATCAGGCAGTTGTACGCCTGATTCTCGCCGCTTTCGTTCGACTCCGTGACGATGTCCGGTTCAAAACGATTCGGATCTTCGATACTTCGCATAATTACTCCCGGACTCCGCAGACAATTAAGTGCATATCTTGCTCAATAGCGATTCTCCAACTTCGTCCAATCCCCGTGTCCAAGCCCAGCAATCCCCACATTGCTAAGATAGCCAGCATTTCTGACCAAGACCTGACCAACTCGAGGAAAGGTGGCGAAACTAAGCTGAGGAATTGACGTCTGCCGATGAGTGGATCGCACTTCAATCGACAAGAGCGGTTCTAGGGAACCACAGTAGCGTCAATTCCAAGGACGAAACGCCTAATGACTGGAAAAGAAACAGTTCGAATTGCCGCCGTCGGTGACCTGCACTGCACAAAAAACTCTCACGGTGTCCTGCAGGCACTCCTGTCGCCGGTGACAGACCTTGCCGATGTGCTTGTGTTATGTGGGGACCTTTGCGATTACGGCACAATCGAAGAAGCTCATGTGTTAGCCAAAGAGTTAACACTTTCTGTAAACATACCGATAGTAGCAGTGCTCGGTAACCACGATTACGAGTCCGGACAGGCCGAAGAGATCAAGAGAATTTTAGCTGATGCTGGCGTCACTGTTCTTGACGGCGAAGCTTGCGAGATTCACGGTATCGGATTTGCCGGAATCAAAGGATTTTGCGGCGGATTCGGTCGATGCACCCTAGGGGCATGGGGCGAGGAGGCAACCAAGGCATTTGTCCGTGAAGCTGTCTCTGAGGTCCTTAAGCTTGAAGGGGCCCTTGCCAGGTTGCGGACGGACCAGCGCATTGCGGTCTTGCACTACGCACCAATTGTCGGTACGGTGCTAGGCGAACCGATGGACATTTATGCTTTCCTCGGCACCAGTCGATTAGAAGAACCTTTAATGCGTTACCCGGTCACAGCCGTATTTCACGGACATGCACACAAGGGGTCGCCAGAAGGAAAGACTTTGAATGGCGTGCCGGTATATAACGTTGCCATGCCATTGTTGAGAAGGCTCTATCCGGATCAGCCGGCGTTCAAAATTCTAGAACTACCTGTGCATCCCAACCTTGAGCCACCAGCGATGAGCTCGCAGCAGATTCACCAAGCAGCACAGTAGCACGTGACCAAGAGGACGGCACCACATTTAGTGCCGCCCAGATCAGGAGTTTTTAGAAGAAGTTATTCAACAAATTGCCTAAAGTAGAACGGATCGCTGAGCCACTGGATCGGTTACCGTTGTTCCAATATTGATTTCCGTAACCGTTGTATCCTGAACCGTAATACGGCTGCGTATAAGCCGAAGATGGATAATATCCGGAGTTATAACTCTGCGGGTAAAATCCGGAATTATAACTCTGCGGGTAAAATCCGGAATTATAACTCTGCGGGTAAAATCCGGAGTTATAACTCTGCGGATAAAATCCCGAATTATAACTCTGCGGATAAAATCCGGAGTTGTAACCCTGCTGATAGTATCCGTTTTGGTTATTTGTTACGTAACGGTCAAGGAACGAACCAAGGCTGCCAGCCGAGGCAGCACTTGCCGTGCCCATCATAACTCCAATTGCCAGAGTCAAATTAACTAATCGCTTCATGGTCACCTCCAACTGTTTAACGAGTTTCGGTGGCATCAGCCACCACTCGCGATTAGGAGACGCAGCATGCACTAACCGGTTCCCCCTTCACGTCCTGATGCTTGACTGCTGAGTGTTTTGGGCACAATCTAAAAGTCTCACGTGGGTGCCCGATAACATGCAAACGTTTCTCGGAATCATTACTCTTGCTTTGATTACCTCGAGCATTAGCCCGGCTGTGTCTGCCCCCGCCGCTCCCAGTGGTGAAAGATTTCCAGGTTGGCTACTTAAGCAGAATTTGGATTATCACGGTTCAGTAGAAGTCAAAGCGACCACCAAAGGCTGCCGAATCATCACAAAAGATATCGCGCTTTTTCTCAGACCACACCAAGACGTGTTGATGTTTAACGACACCAATAAAACAATGGCCAAAATCAACAAAACCGTCTGGCTGAACAGTCAGTCCGGTAATTGTAAAACGCTCCCATGCTCGGCTGAAATAATCAAAGATTTCCAATTACCGCAATCAGGAACCAGAAAGATTGCTGGACTTAACTGCAAGCAAAACTGGGCAGTGGTATACAAACCGAACAAGACCGTTTCCTTCTTTTGGGAATACTGGACTACTAATGAAATCAAGTTACCGCCAGATGTAATCAATGACTATCGAGTCATTTTAAACCTGCCGAGTGGAGACGGTCTTCCATTAGCGGCACGCAAGATGTTTGGACGTCACAGATGGACCGCCGTTATTGTCACGGAAAAGGCTGAACCTACTATGGTTGCAGCTAAGGACCTGATACCACCAACCGGGTATCGACAAGTGGAAAACGAAATGGACGTCATCCTTGGTGCACAGGACAAGGACGAAATGGATAAAATCCTCGGGCGACAGGACGACAAGCTCAGCAAAGTTTTGAAAGGCAATGGCGTCGGTTACGGAAACAAGCGACACTAGGATCGGCTGGGACAAGCCCCTCCACTTGCATAGATTTACACATTTTGAGAACTACAAATTCTGGCTGGATTTAGTGCGGTTTCGCAAAATCTCATTCGACTTCTTCGCCGCTAGTGTGGCCTCATCATCCATCTTTAGCGCCTGCGACCAGTTATGCGTACGCCACAGCAACCTGGCAAAGTTACGCTTGATTGTAGCGAGTTCGGTGTCATTGAAGAGAACTTCCTTTTCCATCACTTTCTCGTAATCTGCCACCGCATGATTCATATCTCCTTCGAGAATGCGCGTATCGGCAACGCGCAAGTACGCAACCAACGAGTCGTGCTCTGAAAAATTCAACCATAACTTTGCCACAGACTCATACGCGTTCCGAGCCTTTAGCAAATCAGATTTTCGGTCCACAGTGCTATGCCCCTCAACCTCTGCTTTGTAAAGCATACAATCTGCAATGCCGGTTATCGCCACAACCGACTCAAAATCCTTCGAACGACCAGACGTCCTTAACTGGTCTTGAAAGTAAGCGTAAGCTCTCTCGACTTCCTGGTTACGGAGCAATGCGATTGCTAACTTGAGCCTGGTCATTGCTTTTGCGTGATTACCGGCATTGACGGTGAGATATTCTCGAAGCGCAAGTTCATAGAAAATGGAAGCGTTTGTGAAATCGTTCTGCTGCAAGTAGCAATCACCTATTAGCGCGTTTATATCCGGAAGAAGAGCATCCGCCTCACCATACTTCGCTTTGTACGCCTGACGCGCCTTGAGGAGATAATCAATTGCTCTGGTCCAATAACCGAATGATATTAGATATTTGGCAAAACTTTGCTTGCGCTGAAAGACTTCCGGATGGCTTGCTCCGAGCCTGTCTTCAGACCGCGAGATGAAATACTCAGCTTTTCTGATTTGATCTTGAAGATGAATGGTAGGCGGATCGACCGGCTGCTCAGTCCAGACCCAGGCAATCTCTTTGTTCAACTCTGTTGGTGCTTGCATCACATTGTTGCAATAAGAAAAGATCCAGTAAGTACCATACGAACCTAAGGCAATAACTACGGCAAGTGCTGCGATGAACTTTACCGGGTGCAGGGAAATTATGTTGAGAATGTGGCGATAGAAACGTGCATAGCGCACATAATAACCAGCACCCTTACGGTAGCCGGTGTCCTTCATCAGCTCCTCGATCTCTCGCCGCAGGGCCACGATATTTTGATACCGACGGTCCGGATCTTTCTCGAGAGTTTTGAAAATGATCTCGTCCAGTCGCTCGCGCAATTTCGAATCGCAGTCGGGCACTTGAAGGGGCTTGGGCATCTCTGAAGTGTGCTTGTGAATGGTGGACAATGCACTTTCACCAGATAGAGGTGGCTGCCCGCTGAGCATTTCGTACATGACGCAACCGAGCGCGTAAATGTCCGAGCGTTGATCCAATTTGTGGCCCAAGCACTGCTCCGGACTCATGTATAGAGGGCTACCAAAAACGTCGCCGGTTTGAGTAAGTCCAGGGTTAATCTCATCTTGATTGAACTTCGCTATGCCAAAATCCACGATCCGCACTCTATCCGATCCATCGGCATTGGTACTGAGGATGATGTTGCTCGGCTTGATGTCACGGTGAACAATGGATTTTGAGTGCGCGTGCTCGAGGCCGTCACATATCTGTGAAAACAATCGCAGCGCTCGATGAACGGGAATCGGGCCGTTCTTCTTCAAGACCTCCGACAGGGGACTGCCCTCGAGGAAGTCCATAATAAGGTAAGGTTTGCCTGTCGATGTGAACCCGAAATTCCTCAACTTGACGATATTCGGGTGTTCAAGGCGAAAGAGCGCCTGCGCCTCTTGCTCAAAGCGCTTTATCTGAACCATATCGCGCACCAGGTGCGAGTGAAGCATCTTGATGGCCATCGGCTGGTCAAGGGCGCGATGCACGACCTTATAGACGGAACTCATTCCGCCCTCGCCAAGCAGTCCTTCAACCTGATAATCGCTCGCAAACTCAGCCAGCTCAGGCGGAAGCTCTTCCCTGCGCAGGCGACGGCGCTCAGCATTGTCGGCTATCGGGTCCGTCATGCCGAAATGGTCGCAATCGGCTAGACCGCACTGCGGGCAATCCCCGTGCGTTGCGGTGGTTTCAAAGTCGATGCGCTGGTTCTGTTCCGGCATTCCCAATTCACTGCCTCAATTGAAGCTTTCCCCGTGAAGCGTAGTTTTATTCACGACGCTGCCCAGAGTTGCGCTGGACGAAACATCACAGGTATTCTGGTCTGGCAATGAAGGGATCAGCATTTGTCTTTATCAATAATCTCCAGGCGGCGCGCTTCGGGCATGTCGGCTGGGGTTTTTCGCTGGATGAAGCCCAGACGCGATTTTATTTTGGATCGACCGATCACCTGTATAGACATCCATGGTGGGATCTGCCGGCCTGGGTAGCCTATGCGCACCTCAAGCCGGAAACGAACAATGACTGGTGGTCGGGAACTGGGACGCGGGATGAAATGTTCCGCATTATGCACCAAGGACACCATGAGCGGTACCACATACGGTATCATCTTGCCAAAGAAATAGAGGTTAGCGACGCCAACGGTGACCTTGCTGTGGAAATAGCTGAAAGGCTGGAGTGCGAAGGTTGGTCCGTCCTTGCCAACAACTGCATCCACCAGACGTTCAATGTTTTGACGGCTTACGGCGCATCTTTACCTGAACCGGCGCGACCTATTGTCAATTTGATTCCAAAACGCTGGTTCGCGGCGATAAACGGCACTCTAATCACGTTCCAGTAGCTAGCCAAGGGCTCAGAGTTCCACAATGCACGCAATATGTTGTTGTGCTTGGTATCATTCTGCTTATGCAACATCGGCGTTCTCATCGAATTCTCTGCCTGCTCATTTTCGGTTGGCTCTCTTTGCCCCAACCTTTGGCGTTTGCCTTTGGCATCGAAGAGGCAACTCCCGGGATGAACGTCAGCCCGGTAGGGCTTTATCACCACGTCTGGCAGTTGATCACAGAACGCTTCTACGATCCCACCTTCAACGGTCAAAAGTGGGACCGGTGGGAACATCGATATGACAAGCGCATAAAGAATTTACCTGATGCTCGCAAGGCCATTGAGACCATGCTCTACAGTCTTGGAGATCGCTATACAAGATATCTTGACCCGGCCGCCTTCGATGATGAGACCAAGCAGATCGAAGCCAAGTTATTTGGCATTGGTATTCAAATGGGTATGGACAAAACCCACAAGCTGGTTGTCATTGCCCCTCTGGAAGGGTCACCCGCGGACCTGGTCGGTCTGATGCCGATGGACGAAATAGCAGAAGTCGATGGCAAGGCAACAAGTGCCATGTCTGTAGAAGAAGTGTCCAAAATGATTCGCGGTCCCATCGGAACTAAAGTGACTCTCACCATTGGCCGCAATAACGTACACAAAAAATATGCCATCACTCGCGATGAAATTCAAATCAAGTCCGTTCAAACCGCCAAGATGCTCAATGACGAAATCGGTTATGTCCGCTTGAGCACTTTTATGTCCCAGCATGCTAACGATGAAATTCGGGAAGCCTTACATAAGCTCAGTCCTGCTCGCGGTCTCATTGTTGATCTGCGAAACAATCCTGGTGGCCTTGTAACGAATGCCATCGACATCTGCAGTATGTTTTTGGATGGAGGAATCATCGTCTCCACAGTGGACCGTGATGGACATCTGCAATCATCTCGCGCTCCAGGAACTCCCATTAGTAAGCAAGCGATGGTAGTGCTCATAAACCACGGTAGCGCGAGCGCTTCAGAAATCACCAGTGGCGCACTTCACGATAGCAAACGGGCTGAGTTGGTTGGGGAAAAGAGCTTCGGTAAGGGTCTGGTGCAAAGCATCACGCGGCTCGAAGACAGCTCTGGTGTGAACATCACTATCGCCAGATACTTGACACCAAACAATATCGACATCAACAAGAAGGGCATCGAGCCGGATTACGAAGTAGCGTTGAAGAACACCGACTACGAGACCGGACACGGCCCATGGTGGTTGGATCAAGACTTTAAAGGCTTACGTTCGCCAGATTCACTCAAAGACCTTCAGCTGAAGAAAGCATTCGATGTTCTCAAAGGTAAATTGGAATTTTCCCAGACCAAACCTTTTGAACTCAAACTCAACCCCTTTCCAAACTCCACAATTAACACCGGCGTAGGCATCGGACATTGACCAGCGACGATTCAATCGCCGCAGCGGATTGCCGCGCAGTACTGCGCAAGGTAACCCTACGTCTGCTTCCGTTCATGTTCCTCTTATACATAATGTCCTATCTCGACCGCATCAACGTGTCATTTGCAGGACTGCAGATGAATCAGGAACTTGGGTTCAACGAAGGCGTATTCGGGTTCGGTGCCGGTGTGTTCTTTCTTGGATATTTTCTCTTCGGCGTGCCCAGCAATTTGATGGTGGCGAAAGTCGGAGCCAGTCGATGGATCTCCGCAATCATGGTTGTTTGGGGCATCATCTCGGTAGCCATGGCCCTGGTCAAAGATGCTCAATCATTCTATTTGTTGAGATTCTTTCTCGGGGTTGCAGAAGCCGGTTTCTTTCCCGGGATGATTTTATATCTCACGTACTGGTTTCCAAAACGAGAGCGCGGGCTGGCCGTAGCTAAGTTCATGAGCGCAATTCCTGTTGCCGGCATACTTGGTGGTATTGTCTCGTCTCAGTTACTTGCCATGCATGGACTCTACGGATTGGCCGGATGGAAATGGTTATTCATTATCACTGGCGCACCGTCTGTGGTGCTGGGGCTGGTTGTCTCTCTTTATCTGACAGATCGTCCCGAACACGCAAAATGGCTGACCGAATCAGAAAAATCTACACTCTTAAAAACACTCAGCGAGGACAGACTCAGTGAGACGCCGGTCGGCGACAAAACTGAAAATATCAATGTCTTCACGAACAAGACAGTCTGGCTGTTTGCTAGCATCTATTTTTGTTTGACATTAGGCATGTATGGGTTTCAGCTATGGTTGCCGCAGATCATTCACGGATTTGGCGGCATCAGTGATTCACAGACCGCTTTATTGTCTGCCATTCCGGCTGTATTTCAGGCGCTGGGCATGGTGCTTATAGCGTGGAATTCAGACCGTGTCTCAGAACGCCCCTGGCATGTCGCTGTAGCAACAGTCATTGCGGCAACAGGGTTGATGATATCCAGCTGGTCTCACGATCCGGTTTTATCCCTCTGTGCACTGAGCCTTGCCGCCTTCGGAATCTGGGGCACCGTCGGACCATTCTGGTCGCTTCCGACCACTTATCTGGCACCGGGGGCCGCGGCAGCCGGTATCGCTTTGATCAACTCCGTTGGCAACTTAGGCGGCTTCGCCGGTCCCTTTATCGTTGGGCAGATAAAAGAGAGCACGCATAATTTTGCATATGCACTTGCCGCAATGGCCGCATCTTTACTTTTGGCAGGCATTTTGACCGTCGGCGCCTTCCGCACGCCGGCGAAATAGATTCGCAGCCCCAGCGACAGGTTTTGAACCTAGGTCGGCTTCAACCCAAGAACAGATGACACCTCCAAAACGGAATACAGGCGCCGCTTGTCCCGGTCGACATTTGCGGCCGCCCATTTGAGCACTCAAGTCTTACCAACCGTAAACGGTGTATGCATCGGACCCTGCGATAGCTGACCCTACGGGGAAACACACCAAGTCAGGGCTAAGATCTACACATTCCGGAAGACACGCAATTGAGCAGGCGCTGCCCTGAGCGCCGATGTCAATATGTTCATGGCATTCGGCGATCACAATCGCAGCTTTCCTATACGGAGTTCAACCAAGGATGCAGGATAATGTGATGGGAGATCCTTAGTTCCCCACAGAACGGACCCTCGGATGGAAGCAAAATAATGAAAAAGTTGTTCGACATGGTCGGCGGATTGCTAGGACCGAAGAAAACCTACACCTACTTCATGGAACAGGGTGCCCTGGCTTTCGATAACGAACAATACTCCGAGTCCGAGCGCGAATACGCACGGGCACTAGAAATGGCTGAAGAAGCTAAGGCACATACACAAATCGCTCAGTGCTCATTGCGTCTGGCGGTGATTTGCGAACGTTTGGACAAACTGGCATTAGCAGAACCCCACTACCGCCGCGCTTACACTACCCACGAAGAGTCAGAAGAATTTGACGAGGCAGCACAGGCCCTGGTTATGCTCGGTGCTCTGTACTACAAACAAAGGCGTTTTCCCGACGCTGAACAAGTGCTTCAATATGCGCTGGCAATGTATCAACAGCAGTTCGGCACTCACTATGCCGGAATTGCCGAGGCGGCAACAACACTGGCCAATTGTGTAATGGGCAGGCAAGGGTACGCAGAAGCGGAAAAGCTACTGATTAGAGCTATCAGCATTGACGAAACAGCTAAGGGTGATTTCCACACAACGCTGGCCAACGAAGTGCACAAGCTCGCCGTCTGCTTCGACAAACAAAATAAAGACAGCGATGCCGTGTACAACTTCAAGCGCGCAACAGAAATCTACTCCAAGAATGAAGCGGATTTCTCGCGCCGGATAGCCCATCAGGCCTGTGAATGCCATCACGATTTTGCGCGTCACTACCTGAAGGTGGGAAAAAATACTGAAGCGCAAAGCATGTTTAAAAGAGCCATGGAGCTAGCAGAGAAACACCCGGGCTACCTAGATGAAGCCGACCTTGCAGAGAAAACTGGAGCGGTGAAAGCCTAGTATTTCATCCAGCCACGAATGAGCTAGCTTTCTGGCGGCGCAGAACTCGTCACTTTCCATTTATGATCGTTGCTGTGACAGCTCATGCAACGGAGTCAGACAGAAGGGACTGCCTGCTATTGGACGCTGATAACTCTCTCAGCAACACAACGCAACAGTTCGCCGAGATGTTGCTCAGTTGCAACGATCTCATGAGCAACGCACAGTGAAGCGTCGAGAATCTTGATGCCACCATCTGCTCAAATGGGCGTCCTAACTGGACTTTGGCAAAAGTCTGCAAGTAACGATGTCATGCTGGCCTTTTCCGAGGACTGATGCTATCTTAGCCTGATCCCCTAACGGAGATGGCTT
>JADYXS010000724.1 GCA_021772155.1 Candidatus Obscuribacter sp. | reverse complement strand
TTGCACAACATTGAGTGTCAGGCGTGCTTTGCTGCATTCGGAGGCAATCAAATCGAAGTACATTGGACTGCTTGAGCGTTTAAACCAGATGAACGGACGGTCGTGCAAATCGCTCAAACGCAGTGTTTTACGTGCGGACAGCTCATTGGATTTTGCCATGGCGAGCAAAATCCGCTCGTGATTTATCTGTTGGTAGGCGATATTGGTTCTGGTCTTTGGCAGCCAGTAGGCGAAGCCTATATCAATCGACTTGGTCAGCAGTAGATCCGCCTGGTTTAGAGAACTGGCCGGCAGGAGCTCTAACTCGACCAGCGGGCTCCGTTTGCGAAACTTGCCGATGATGGAAGGAAGATGTCCGCTGAAAGTCGCTCCATCGGCAAAGCCAATCCGCACGAATCCTGTTTTGCCCTGTGCTGCCTGCCTGGTTGCAGCGACGGCTCTATCGGTGTCGGCCAATAACTGTCGAGCGCGGTCCAAAAGCATCTTACCAGCGGCGGTAAGTCGTACTCCCCGAGGTAAGCGCTCAAATAGGTCTACTCCTAATTCTTCCTCCAGCTGCTTTACCTGCCGACTCAACGCCGGCTGCACCACGTGCAGTTCTTCGGCGGCTTGCCCGAAGTGCTCCAGTTCGGCTACTTTTACGAAATATTTGAGCTGACGAAGTTCCAACAAAATCAATACCGATTCGCTATCAATACCTTCCATTTTAAGTATTGGACGCTATCAATAGCAATAGGGAGAATGTGGCATGTGATCGAGAGGCAGGACATTCTATGCAGAAGTTGCAGATGAAAGCGGTAAACATCGTTGAGTTCGACAATCGCTACCAAGAGGCGGTTGAACAAATCGTTCTTCCGATTCAGCAGATTGAATTCGGCGTGCCGATTACACGGGAAGATCAGCCAGATCTGATGGACATCAGCGGACAATTTCGCCAAGGCAAAGGAAACTTCTGGGTCGCGCTTCTGGAAGATGAAGTCATAGGTAGCATTGGCGTTGTCGATATGGGTGACAACGCCGTTGCACTAAAGAAAATGTTTGTTCGCAAAGACTGTAGAGGTAAGGAGCTTGGAGTCGCTTCGCGGTTAATGGAGATCGCCAAGGATTGGTGCTGTGCACAAGGGATCAACGCCATATTCCTCGGTACCACCGCACAAATGACTGCTGCCCAGAGATTCTACGAGAAAAATGGATTCATCGAACTGCGTAAGGACGAACTGCCGACGAGCTTTCCAATTGTTTCTGTGGACAATCGCTTCTATCGTTGTGAATTACGCAAACCAGAAACGGTATTGGCATGATCGCCGATACCGTCTGCTTTGTATTGTCGATCGCCTGGGTCCCCAGTAGTGGACGGCAGCATGAGATGCTGCCACTACAGTTGCTGACGATGTCCCTAATTATGCTGGGAAGGCTGTTTTGATACGTGGAAAGTCGACTTCCGTTTGCGCGACCAGATTGAAATAGTTGGTGAATGTATTCAATGCGACATGCGCGATAACTTCAGTTATTTCGGCGTCAGTTAGGCCTGCGTCACGGAACTGAGGGAGGCTGCCGTCTTTCAACTCTCCTTTCGTCGTAATCAACAGACGAGCCAGGGACAAAGCAGCATCACTCTTAGGGTCTTTGGAGCGTTCTAGTCGGGCTTCTTCTAATTCATCATCAGTCATGCCGATGGATTTGCCGATGGCATAGTGAGCGGACAAGCAGTATTCGCAAATATGAATTTCGGCGCAGGTAATTGCTATCTGCTCTTGTAGCTTGCGGCTCAAAACTCCGTTTGCCAGTGCAGCGGAAAAACCAAGATAGCCTTCAACGGCGGCTGGCGAATTTGCCATGATTTTGAAGACGTTCGGGACCTTGCCCATTTTCTGGTTGATCGTATCAAGCACTTCTTTTGTCTTGCCGGTTGCCTTCTCCACATCAACTGGCTGCAGTCTGGTTGTCATCAATTCGACCTCTCGTGGGCTATATACATTAGTTGCATATCGTATCACTCCCAAGCGCATTGCATCGGGGAGCGAAGTCGCTTATGAAGTAGCTCGGCTGCGAAAGGCAGCAATTGATTTTGACAATGCCATCAGCGCAATAACCAGGATTGGACCAATGGAGTCGATACCAACATCAACAGTTGACGAACTCCGCCCAGGTACGACCGATTGATGCCATTCATCAAAGAAAGCGTACGAAATCGAAATAATCAGAGCCCAGGCGGACTGTTTGCTTAAGCGCAGTCCCTGTGTATTCGAATCTGGCGCGTTGGTTAATGTTGCTGCGATCGCGCATCGACATAACGAGAATAAAATCGCAAACTCCGTGACATGAGCGAGTTTTCTCATCAAAAAGTTGTGGTTGTAGAACACCATAGCCGTCACTTCTGACGAGTTTGGCTGGTCGGAAAACCAGTAGATGATTGCCATCCACACGGCAACAATTAGCCAGCGCGCCTCAAGTGGCATGCGTGATTTGCTTTCAATGTTTTCTGTTCGCTTCACTGTAAGTTATCTTGCTGGTGCCTTACGTTGCGGTCGATTATAAGGCTTTGGCCGGGAAACACTTGGGTGACCTTTTAGAAAGTAACGCCATTGCAAATGTTGTGCGGCGGAAATTCCGATGCGAGAAGATACGCCGATGTCCTGCGGGTTGACTGGATCGCCTTTGCAAATGAGCAATTCAGACGACGGGTCTGTGAAGTTCACTCCGTTATGATCTCGAGTAATTATCCATTCGCGGCACAGTTTTCCCGGTCCATTGGTGTTGTCGCCTTCGACACCGCGGATAAGAACTGCGCAGCCAACACCTTCTGGCTCTGTAACAACGTTGAGGCAGTGGTAATTTCCGTAGATAAAGTAAACGTAGGCTAATCCGGGTGGACCGAAGAGTATCTTGCACCGTGGCGTTGGTCCTCGGGCTGCGTGACAAGCTGGGTCGTCTTCTCGGTAGGCTTCTGTCTCAACGATTTTTCCTGACAGAAACGTGCCGTCTGGCAGCTTCCGATACAGCGTTGCGCCAATCAAATCGCGCGCCACGTCTGGCGTGTGACGTGCATAAAAGTCCCCGGTTAGCGCGTTTCCAAGCGGTAGCATGACTCAAGTTTAGCAAAGTCCGGAAATGTGAACTAGCTCAGCCTGTGTAATGCGGCATTGGTTCAGATCAGGGAAAATTGGTCCGGAAGCAAAGGTTGATATATGTGCGGAATTGTCGGCTATCTGAATCTTGATGGATCGTCCCTTAATCCGAACGAACCCATAATTCAAGAGATGTGCCATAGCATCGAACACCGTGGGCCGGATGAGGACGGCAGTACCATCCTGGGTCCTGTCGCCTTAGGTATGACGAGGTTATCGATAATTGATCTCAGCACCGGTCAGCAGCCTATTGCAAATGAAGACAAGACGATTTGGATTGTCTTCAATGGAGAAATCTACAACTATCGCGATCTTCAAAAACTCGTCGTGGCCAAGGGGCATACCTTGCGGACTCATAGCGACACTGAAGTTATCGTTCACCTTTATGAAGAGTATGGCATCGACTGTCTACAGCATCTGGAAGGCATGTTCGCTTTTGCAATTTGGGATAGCAATCGAGAGCTGCTCTTCATTGCCCGGGACAGGATGGGAGAAAAGCCGCTCCACTACGGTGTCTTCGACGGCCAACTTATTTTTGGCTCTGAGCTAAAGGGCATCTTGGCCCACCCTTCGGCCGCTGCACACAAAGAGCTGGACTTGCTGGCGCTGCAAAAGTACTTGGCGATGGAATATGTTCCGGCGCCAAGTTCTATATTTAAGGGCATCGAAAAGCTGATGCCAGCTCATTATCTTCTGGTTGAACGAGGACAGTTAAAAACTGGATGCTACTGGGAGCCCAAGATATCGGAGCAGAAATGGACAGAGTCCGAGGCGCAAGAGCGCCTATTGGAGCTGCTTCGCAAGTCTATTGAGCTGCGCTTAATTGCAGACGT